>JBOHJU010000244.1:0-4386 GCA_050728755.1 Methylocella sp. | reverse complement strand
AGGCGGTGGTCAGGCGCATCAAGGTCGTTTCGCCGGCACCAAGCGACATCGCGAGGTAGGGCGGCAGATCGTCGTAGATGCCGAAGCGCTTGGCATATTCGGCGATGAGCGGCATGCCGACATCGCGGGCGAGCCGCACGGTCATCTGATTGACCGAATGTTCGACCCCGTAGCGCAAGGTGTGCGGACCGCTCGACTTGCCCTCGAAGTTTTCCGGGCGCCACGCCGGAACACCTGGTCCCTGATCGATTTCTATGGGCTCGTCGAGAATGATGGAGGATGGCGTATAGCCATTGTCGAGTGCCGTGGCGTAGACAAAAGGCTTGAACGAGGAGCCCGGCTGGCGCATGGCCTGGGTCGCGCGATTGAACTCGGACTGGTCGAAGGAAAAACCGCCGGCCATAGCGAACACCCGGCCGGTGTAGGGATCCATCACGACGATCGCGCCGCTGACTTCCGGGATTTGGCGCAGCCGGTATTGCTGAGGATTTCCCTCGACCGGCTCGACATAGATCACATCGCCCGGCCCCAGCGACGCCCGGGAGCCAGTACCACGGGTCCAGCGGAGTCCGGCGGTGGCGAGCGTGCCGGATTCGCGTTGGCGTTCAATCTCGCCGGATTTTTCCCGGTGGGGTTGCAAGCCGATTCGCGCGCCGGCATAGGCCGTATCGAGAACGACGGCGAGCCGCCAAGGCGCGACATCGCCCAAGGCCGGAACATCGGCAAGCGCAATCCCCCAATCCTGGCTGATGTCGATGTGGCGCATGGGACCACGAAAACCATGCGCCTCGTCGTAGCGCACAAGGCCGTCGACCAGGGCGCGCCGCGCCATCAGCTGGAGTTTCGGATCGAGCGTGCTGCGAACCGAAAGACCGCCTTCATAGAGTTTCTTTTCGCCGTAACGATCGCTGAGTTCGCGGCGGACCTCCTCGGCGAAAAAGCCGGCGGCGAAAGCATCGGGCGAAAGGACCCTCGGATTGACGCCGAGCTCCTCGGCCTTGGCGCTCTCGCCATCCTGGCGCGAGACATAGCCGTTCTCGACCATCCGGTCGATCACCCAATTGCGCCGCTCGACCGCCCGTTCGCGCTTCAAGAAAGGATGATAATTGTTCGGCGCCTTCGGCAAGGCGGCGAGATAGGCGGCTTGCGCGATCGTGAGCTCATGCACGGACTTGCCATAATAGTTCAGCGCCGCGGCGGCGACACCGTAATTCCCGAGCCCGAGATAGATTTCGTTGAGGTAGAGCTCGAGAATCTTCTCCTTGGAATAGGCGCCCTCGATCCGAAACGCGAGCAGCATTTCCCGGATTTTGCGTGTGAAGGACCGCTCATTCGTTAACAGAAAATTCTTGGCGACCTGCTGAGTGATGGTCGAGGCGCCTTGGACATGCTTATCGCCTTGAGCATACACGAAAAGGGCGCGCAGGATGCCTTCCGGATCGACGCCGGCGTGGCTGTAGAAATTCTTGTCCTCGGCGGAGATAAACGCTTCCTTGACGAGGGCCGGGATGGCGGCGCCCGGAAGATAAAGACGCCGCTCGCGGGCATATTCGGCGATCAACGATCCGTCGCTCGCATGGACCCGGGTCATCACCGGCGGTTCATAATCCTTGAGCGCCGTATAATCCGGCAGGCCTTGTTCGAATTTCCAAACCAAAAGCCCGGCCGCGCAAGCCCCAACGACGAACACGATCGCGCCAGTCGCAAAAACGAAACCGAGGAAACGGGTTATTTGCCGCATGCAACCTGGCCTTTTGAGTTCAAGTGACGCTTTCCAGACGAAATCAAGAATGCCGCGGAGCTAAGAGCACTACCGGCGCGACGGCGGCCGCTCGTCTATAAGACCACGTGAATCCAAGCCAAATAAAGGCTTGGATAGACGAATACCCGGCCGGATCGCGGTGCCCGCCCGGCGGATCCCGCGGTTTTGTAATCGCTGCGGTCGAATTGTTATCGCCAAACGGCGATAATCGCCCGCCGCCAGCGTTGCCTTGCCGTCTTCTCCGTGCGGCGCTTTTGTGTTGAAAATTTGTCGAACGAGGCGGCGCGGTACGCTTCGAATAAAGAAGCGCTCCGGTCGCGGGCGGTAAAATCGCACCGTCAGAGGCCGCAAGGAGCGGCCAATGGTTTCGATCCCGGTTTTTGCTCTTTGCTGTGAAAATTCACGGCTCGGCGGACGGGATTTTTCCAGCCGGCGAGCGATCGGGATCGGTCTTGGCCGCGGTTGCGCCGCTCTCCCGCGCCGCGAAGAAAGCTTCGATTGCCTTCGCGACTTGGCTCGATGCCTTGTCGCGCCATTGCGCCGAAGCGAGCGCCAGACCGTCTTTTTCATTGGAAAGATAGCCGAGCTCCAAAAGGACGGACGGAACGTCGGGCGCCTTCAGAACAAGAAACCCGGCCGAACGCCGTGGATTTTTGTTAAGCCGTCCAACGACTCGCCAGTAGTTCACCAAAGTGCGCGCGAAGAACTGGCTGTAGGCGCGGGTTTCCCGCCGCGTCAAATCAAACAAAATGCCGGAAACGTCGCTGGCGTCCTCGGTTTTGTCCAGTCCTGCCGCCGCATCGGACTGGTTTTCTTTTGCGGCGACGCGGGCAGCTTCGGCGTCCGAGGCGCGATTCGATACCGTGTAGACGGTCGCGCCGGAAACATCGGCCGCGCTTGACAAAGTGTCGGCGTGGATCGAGACAAACAGCGCGGCATTTGCGTCGCGCGCTATCCGCACCCGCTCGGACAGGGGAACGAAGCTGTCGCCGTCACGCGTCATGATCACCTTGAAACGGCCGTCCGCATCGAGTTTGGCCGTGACTGCCTTGGCGAAATCGAACACCAGGTCCTTTTCGACGAGGCCTTTTACCATGGCCCCTCTGTCGATTCCGCCATGCCCAGGATCGATCACGATGACCGGCTTCGCCGATTCCGGCTCGGGCTTTTGGGCCTTCGTGGGTTGCGCCAGCGCCGCCAATTGGATCCGCGCTCTTTGCACGGCGGCCTTGAAACTCCCGCGATCCGTTTTGGCCAGCTCGATGACGAGGCGGGCGTGGCCGTCGCTATCCAGTTTATCGCATGCCGCCCGCAAAACCCGCGCTGGGGCGCCAAGATCGATGACGATACGCGACTTTCCTGGCGCGAGCTGCCCAAATCGAAACGAACCGATGAGGCCGGTTTTCCGGCGCGGCGGATGTGCTGCTTTGCCGATCTCCGGGTCCAGCGCAAAATCGGTCTGCGGCAGATCGACGATGACCCGATCAGGATCGGCAAGGACAAAGGCAGTGGCGCCCAGGGGTGCGGATAGCTCGAAGATGAGCTCTGCGCGGCCGCCGCTCTGCTCGATTCTCGCGCCAGTGGCCGCCGGACGCTCTCCCGGCTCGGGCTGAACCGTCGCCGCATCCGCGCGGAAGCCAAAGTATCGCCCGACCGGAGGCAGAAGCGTCAGCCAAGCAGCGGCAACGACCGCCGTACTCGCCGCTCCGAGCGCCGTGGCGGTCGCCGCGCCAACGGCTTTGCAAAAAAAAGCGCTCTCCGCCATCGATTCGCCCCGGGTTTTCCTTTCGAGCTGCCGTTAGGGCCGCTGTATCTAAACCCCATTGCCGCGGCCACGGCGTTTTGCGATGCGTAAATCTGGCTGTGTTTTGGATCCGCGAGGTTAACGAGTTATGATCATGCCAGAAACCCACTGCCAAAACCGTCACCAAGTGGACACAGCTCAAAGGAAAACTTGCCAAACAGCCGAGAAACCCGATATGGGATATGAATAGCAATTCCTTTCCGGGCCCGGAGATTTGCGAATCAGGGGCAGGGGAATTTCCAGTGTTGCGCCGCCGCCTATTCCACGGCGTTCCGCCGATTTTCCATGTTGACGTTTAGGGTATTGGTATTTCAGGTGGTTGTGTCGCGATGCGAAAGCCGGAGCGGGAACAAAGATGCGACTGGCGCTCGCCGGCCCAGGGCTTCGCCGAGGCGCCGCCAGCCAGGACTGATGTTTGGACGGTTCCCTTGTAGGGGTGCCGTTCCCGATAGGTGACGCGGATATGACCTGTCCCGCAAAGGGGCTATTAGCGGCCATCGATCAATCGGGTTATGGCATCCTTTCGGTTGCGTGGCCGGTCGCGGTTGTTGCTTCGAAGGGCGTGATTATCGAGTTCATGAGTTGCTATCGGCGCGCGGCTTGCCGCCCCACACCTCCCTTTTCTCACTCACCCTCCCATCCATTGCGTGATGCGGCCTTGCGCCGGCCACGCCTTGCCCCTGCGTCCGGTTTGCGGACCCTGGCTGGCGGCACTGGCCCTTTGCGCGTCGCGCCTGAACGAGTTTCACATGGCCAACAAAATGCTTATCGATGCGTCTCACCCCGAAGAAACCAGAGTGGTCGTGCTTCGCGGCAACCG
>JBOHJU010000243.1:0-4401 GCA_050728755.1 Methylocella sp. | reverse complement strand
GGCGCGGCTGAGTGAACAGCCAGTCGCACCATATTTCGACACGCGGCGCGGCTTGCCGGAAACTCCTAGCCGCCGTCGCGACGGGTGGTTTTGAGGTGCTGGCAAATTATGCCTTAAATTCATTTAAGTTAACGAAGCAATTTCTCCGGTTCCCCTGCGCCCGCCAGCAGACGCGGGGGAGTTTTCCCGCAGCGTTGAGAGGCCGCATCAAATGCCCCAGCCCTCATCCTGAGGAGCGCGCCAAGCGCGCGTCTCGAAGGATGCGCCACGCGGCACCCGAGGCGCATCCTTCGAGACGCCCACTCCGTGGGCTCCTCAGGATGAGGGCTTGGGTTCTGCGTAAGCTTTTGCAACAGCTCTCGCGTGAAAACGCACCCCAATGACCCTCACGCATATTGCGCGATGCCGTTGCCAAACGACCAGTTTTCCTTTGGCACTTCCAAAAGATTCACAAGAATGTTTTCCGGCCTGATGCCGGGGTTTTTGCTGAGATTCTCCGCGATACGGGCGTAAAGAGCCATCTTTTTATCGGGGCCGCGCGTGTTGTTGACGGTGATTTGAACGATCACGAGATCATCATCGCGGCCAATCCGCAGATAATTTTCGTCATAGAGAAAATTGCTTTTGTCATATTCGTCGATCGTCATGAAACGATCGTTCTCCGGCACGTCAAAGGCCTCGCGCATCGCCTGATTAAAGACCGTCGAGAATTGCGCGGCGATATTCGGGCGGCTTGCCTTTCAATAGGGAAATACGGGTGAGCGGCATTTCGAATTCCTTTCGGGGGGGAAGGGAGCCTTGGCACCCGCGCGGCGTATCCTTCGAGACTGCCGCCTCGCGGCCTCCTCAGGACGAGGGGCAGGCTATTGAAATGGACACTAAAGCACCTTGCCGGGGTTTAAAATATTTTTTGGGTCGAGGGTTTGCTTGATCGCGCGCATGACCTCGATCGCCACCTTGTCTTTCACTTGCCGCAATAGATCGCGCTTCAATTGGCCAATCCCATGCTCGGCCGAAATCGAGCCCCCATGCGCAATAACGATTTCATGCACGATGGCGTTGATCTCATCCCAGCGGGCCAAAAACGCTTGCGTGTCCGCGCCTATGGGCTGCGCGACATTGCAGTGAATATTGCCGTCGCCTAGGTGGCCAAAGGCGACGAGCCGCGCGCCCGGGATTGCTGCCATTACAGCACCCGCGGCTTCTTCCAGAAAAGCCGGGATATCCGCGATAGGAACGCTGATGTCATGCTTGATTGAGCCGCCCTCATGGCGCTGAGCGTCCGGCAAAAGTTCGCGCAGCTTCCAGAAATTTTCGCGCTGACCCTTTGAGGCAGCAACCGCCGCATCCTCGATGATGTGTTGTTCGCTCAAAGCTGCGAGGAGGGCGAGCAAGCGTTCCGCAAGCCCTTGGGCGCTTGGCGAACTCAATTCGAGCAGCACGTACCAAGCGTGCTTGCGGCGCAAAATTTCCCGCGCGGAAAAATGCGCGAGGACAAAATCCAAGCCGATGCGCGGAATCAGCTCGAAGCTCGTGATTTCGCCGCCCGCCATGTCGCGGGCAAGATCGAGCAGGGCGAGCGCCGCCCGGGGCGAGGCAAGGCCAATGAACGCGGTCTCGATCGCGCGGGGTTTTGGATAGAGTTTTAGGACCGCCGCGGTGATGATCCCAAGCGTGCCTTCCGAGCCTATGAAAAGATTTTTGAGATCGTAGCCCGTGTTGTTTTTTCTCAGCTTCGACAAATCCGAAAGGATCCGGCCATCGGCGAGCACGGCTTCGAGTCCAAGCACGAGATCCCGCGCGCTGCCGTAGGCGATCACATTTGTGCCGCCCGCATTGGTTGCAAGATTGCCGCCGATGGTGCATGAGCCTTCCGCCGCTAGCGAGAGCGGAAACAGGCGTTCCGCACGGCTGGCCTCTTCCTGTGCGCTGGCCAAAACCATGCCGGCTTCGACGGTCATCGTGTTCGAGGCAAGATCGATCTCGCGGAGCCGCCGCATGCGGCCAAGCGAAAGCACGATTTGATTGCCGGGGCCGAAGGGAATCTGACCGCCCACGAGGCCGGTATTGCCGCCTTGCGGCACAACCGGGGTAGCGGTCTCATGACAAAGTTTGAGCACTTCCGCGACTTCTCGCGTCGAGCCGGGTTGGGCCACGCAAAGCGCGCACCCATGAAAGCGATCGCGCGGCTCGCGCAGGAATCCCTCCATGCCGGGCGCATCGGCGATGACGTGCCTGGCGCCGGAAATCGCTTCGAGGCGGGCAAGAATTTCCCGCGAAGCCACGTCGAAACTCATGCCTCGTCTTCCACAAATCACGCAAGAATAGAGCCGCTTGGGGCGCGGTAAAGCGAAACTTTCATCGGGCGGGCGGCGGCTTTTCCGCGCGCGAACTTGAAATTATTGGCCCGAACCGCGACTGAGACGGCATTAACCCTCAAGACCGGATATAATCCGGCCCTCCGCCGGACGGTTTCGGGCCGTGCGGGCATTGCCGGGCCGCTTTTACGGCAGCCTAGGTCAGCAAGGAGCTCCTATGGCCGCGCTCGACACGGTTTTGGCGAAGATCGACGGAAACCTCGATTTGGCTCTCGGACGACTCTTTAAACTGATTGAAATCCCCTCGGTTTCGACCGATCCCGCCTACGCGTGCGATTGTGTCAAGGCGGCCGAATGGCTCGCCGCCGAGCTGAAGAGCCTCGGTTTCGAGGCGTCGATGCGCAAAACGCCGGGCCATCCGATCATTGTCGGCCAGGCGGAGGCCGCGCGGCCGGACGTGCCGCATCTCCTCTTTTACGGCCATTACGATGTGCAGCCGCCAGACCCGCTCGATTTGTGGGAGAGCCCCCCGTTCGAGCCGCGTGTCGTCGAGGCCAAAACCGGCAAGCGGATCGCCGGACGCGGCGCCGCCGACGACAAGGGGCAGCTCATGACCTTCGTCGAAGCCTGCCGCGCCTTCACGGAAACCGGCGGCTTACCCTGCCGCATTACATTCCTCATCGAAGGCGAGGAGGAGACCGGCTCGCCGTCGCTTCCGGCTTTTCTTGGCCAGGCCAAGGCCGAGCTCAAGGCCGATATGGCGCTTGTCTGCGATACCGGAATGTGGGACCGGGAGACGCCGGCCATCACCACCATGCTGCGCGGCCTCGTGCTCGAGGAGGTTATTATTCGTGCCGCCAACCGCGATCTGCATTCGGGAATTTTCGGCGGCGCGGCGATCAATCCGATCCATGTGCTCGCCCGCATCGTCGCCGATTTGCACGACGAGAAGGGCCGTGTCGCGCTTCCGGGCTTCTATAATGGCGTAGCCGAGCTGCCGGAGGATGTCGCCTTGCACTGGCGCGAATTACGCTTCAACGAGAGCGGCTTTCTGGGCGAAGTCGGCCTTTCGGTTCCGGCGGGCGAGCAAGGCCGGGATGTTCTCGAAATGATTTGGTCGCGGCCAACCTGCGACCTCAACGGCATTGCCGGCGGCTATACCGGCAAAGGGTCCAAAACCGTGCTTCCCGCGCAAGCGAGCGCCAAATTCTCGTTCCGGCTCGTCGGGGCGCAGGATCCGGCCAAAATCGCCGAAACCTTCCGGGCTTTCGTCAAGGAGCGGCTTCCCGCCGACTGCCACGCCGAATTTGTCTCGCATGGCGCGTCGAGCGCGGTGCAGCTGCCGTTCAGTTCGGAGGCATTGTCGCGGGCGCGTAGGGCATTACAGGCCGAATGGGGCAAGGAGCCGGTTCTTGCCGGTTGCGGCGGCTCGATCCCGGTCGTCGGCGCTTTCAAGCGCGATCTCGGAATGGACACGTTACTGATCGGTTTCGGCCTCGAAGACGATCGCATTCACTCGCCGAACGAGAAATACGAGCTTTCCTCGTTTCACAAGGGAACCCGGAGCTGGGCGCGGGTCTTGAACGCCTTAGCGTTTTGATCCACCAACCACCACCTCGCTATATTTGCGTTATCTCGAGGCGGCGCAACACGAGAGCGGGCAGGAAGACAACTGTTACATCAACATGAAACTGCTCAAGGATATGAAGCGCGAGCGCTTGAAAGCGGCGGCCTGAGGCCCGCTCGGGTTCACCAGGGGATTGGCCGCCGCCGCCGCTCCGCCGCCGCTCCGCCTCCGCCGCTCGAAAGATCAGATGAGCGAGCGAGGATGGCTCCGAGGGGTTGGCTTCACCGGATCGCCACGACGCTTTTGCAGAACTTGGCGCACACAACCGTATTAGTTTGTAAGCAATACACGCCGGGCAAGCCTTTCGGCGATCAAGCTGACGGCAAGGCACGCCGTCGCAAAGGTAAGGATGTAAGGAATATTGAGAAGCTTGTCCGGATAGTCGTCGTAATAGGCATAACGAATCCACTCGACACATTGCAGCAAGGGGTTCAAGGCAAGCCACCGGTCATAAGG
>JBOHJU010000242.1:0-4425 GCA_050728755.1 Methylocella sp. | reverse complement strand
CTCGATGGCGCCGACCGCGTCTTCTACCGCCGCTTCATGAAAGGTCTCGGCCGCACCCAGGTTTTCCTGGAGCGCAAGATCGCCGGGGGGCTCGCCGGCGAACCGCGCCTCATTGCCGCGATCGCCCTCGCCGAACTCGGTCTTTGCGTCGAAGGCACCCGCAATCTGACCCGCAAAGGCACGAAACCGCTTGCCGAGGAGCTTGACCGGCAAATTCTTCCAGACGGCGGACACGTCAGCCGCAATCCGGAGATCTTGCTCGACTTGCTGCCAGATTTGCTTCCCTTGCGGCAGGCCTATGCCGCACGCGGGTTACAACCCCCGGCGCAGCTCCTCAACGCGATCGATCGCATGATGCCGATGTTGCGTCTGTTCCGCCATGGCGACGGCACGCTCGCTTTGTTCAACGGCATGGGCGTCACGCCGCCGGAGCTGCTTGCGACGATCCTTGCCTATGACGACGTGCGGGCGCAGCCGCTCACCAGTGCGCGGCACTCGGGCTACCAGCGCCTCGAGGCAGCCGACGCCATTGCCTTGATCGATGCGGGACGCCCGCCGCCCCAAATTTTTTCCGATCGCGCGCATGCCGGATGTTCGTCTTTCGAGTTTTCGGTTGGCGCGCAGCGGCTTGTGATCAATTGCGGCGCGCCGGATGCCAATCGCGCGCCGGCGCGCGAGGCGGCTCGGATGACGGCGGCACATTCGACACTTGTCATCGACGACACCTCCTCGTGCCGTTTTGCCTCTCACACGGGATTGCGAAAATGGCTCGGCGATCAGACCGTCGCGGGTCCAAACAAGGTCGATGTCGAGCGCCACGACGGGCCTTCGGGAACAATGGTGGTTCTCGCGCATGATGGTTACGAAGCGCGATTCGGCTTAATCCACGAACGCCGCATCACCCTCAACAGGGACGGCAAGATGCTCGAGGGCACAGATCATTTGCGCGCCGCCGGGGCTGGCGGGCCGATTGAGACACGCGCCGTTGCCTTGCGCTTTCACGTCCATCCAAACGTGCGCCTAAAGCGGGTTCGCGAGGGCCGTGCCGTGCTGTGTGTTTTGCCGAACGGGAGACGATGGCTTTTCGAAACAACGGCCGCGCAGGCGTACGTCGAGGAAAGCATTTTTTTCGCGGCGCCGGATGGGCCGCGCAGTTGCACCCAAATCGTCGTCCACGGTGAATCCGGAGCCGGCATGGTTGTCGAATGGAGCTTTCGCCACGTCGAGCGGAAACCGCCGCGAAACGAAGCGTGAAAGGCTGCCTTGCCCTCCGCTCCGCAAGTCCGCGATGATTGGTCCGCGTTTCGACATTGGGCCGCCTTCACCAAACGATCATCCGTCTTGCCGGGTTTTTGATCCCCATGTCTCGTATTGCCGCCGCGGAAGCACGATCGAGCGACGCAGCGAACGAACCGGCCGCGAGACGTTCGACTGGGCATTGATAAGGCGATCACCGAAGACATAATGAAGGCGAAGCACTTCCCCGAGCATGCGGATCACGATCACTAGCAGGAGCCCGACAGCGATTTGGGTCATCCGGCGAAGGGACGGCAAAGTCATAATTCACCAACACGCCAAGAGGATCAGAATGACTCCGAAGGTTGCAACATTCCAAGCAAGCGACCTCAAGAGATAAACGCCCGTCGCATACAACACGACATAAGCGAGCCGGGCATAAATGTAGAATTGCACCCCCCAGAACGTCAGGGCGCCATCTCGATCGGCAATATGGGCCATCAGCACCGCTGCGGCGAACAGCGGAAAGGTCTCCAGAAAGTTGCGCAGTGCCCGTTCGAGCCGACCAGCGACACCGGTCAATGCCACCGTAGGCTCATCCCGCGCGCCCGCACTCCAGCGGTAACCCCGCTGGAGGCTGGCCGCATGCGACGCGACGACGACCTGCACAAAGCCAAGCAGTATCGCCAAAGCGAGGATCTTGAATTCAAACGTCATGACTGAATTGAAAGTGACTATCAATTGATAGTCAATGGCAACAAGGGAGAATAGATGGCTGCCATCAGTTCACTGAGGACCACACAGCGCGTCGCAGTCATGCGGAGCGCGCAGTTCGCGGCTCTTGAACTCTTTAGCCGAGATGGCTTCGCTGCGGTATCCATCGAAAGGATTGCTGAGAAGGCGCAGACATCGCCGGCAACTGTCTAAAAGAATTCCGGGAGGACCGGAAAAAGCGGCCGCGTCGGCTACCGGGCGGGGCCATCGCCTGGGCCGCGGCGCCGCGGCGTGGCTTTGGCGAAGTTGGCGGGCCCTTGCGAGACGCCATGTTTCAGCAACTCTTCTAGCCTGTTCGACAAGACGGCAGGATGCTTCGGCTTGCCCGCGATGGCGTTCCACGCGGCCTGCGAGCCGAGTTCCACCGTGCAGGCCGCGGCGCATTTCAACCATTTGGCGAAGCCCGCGGGATCCTTTGCCGCATCGTGCGCAAGCTGGAAACCCGGCTTTGAGGCGCCAACGCCAGGGTCCACCCATCCGCGCGGGTCGCTTTGCGCCATGGTCGCGGCCTTGCTGGCGAGAGATCGGGCCGCCTCGCCGATGGTGCCGCCAACCACCTTGAACGCGTCGCGCGCCGGTAACAGCCCGGCAAAAATTCCCGATACGATGCGCGCAGTGTTGGCATCCTTGTGGGCGCGCTGCGCCAAAATCTTCGACGCCCCGATCCACAGCGGGGCGAGCGCCCGGTTGCTGATGAGCTGCACGATAAGCCGAGCCAGCGCCATGTCGTAGCGCAATTCGCTCTCGACACGCGTCGCGAAAGGCGCAAGCGCCCGCGCGGAAAAATCGTCGCCTCGCAGACATGGCGCTAGCGTCTCGGCCGCCCAGCGGGCGCTTAGCAGAGCGTATTGGATGCCCTCGCCGTTGAGCGGATTGATCAGACTCGCCGCGTCGCCGATCAGCATGACGCGATCGGACACGATCTTGAGCCGACGGTTGTAGGTCATCAAGGGCCAGCCCGCGATCTTGCCGCGCAAACGGGCATTGTGCAGGCGCGCCGCGAGGGCCGCATCGTCGCGCATTAATCGGCGCAACATGGCAGCGGGAGTGAGGTTATGGGCGGGCCAGGTTTCGAGCGCCATGCCGAGCCCGACGTTCGCCTCGCCATTGCCGGTGGGGAACAACCAGTAGAAACCCGGATAGCAGTTGCGGTCGAAATAGATGTCGAGCTGGTCGTCAGGCCCCTCGACGTTGGCGAAGTAGGCCCGTGAGGCGATGAACCGGTCGCGCCGCGGCGGCGCCGATCCGCGCATGAGTCGCGCCACCGTCGAACCGCTGCCGTCGGCACCGATCAGCAGGCGGCAGCGCAACGTGAAGTGGCCGTTCGAGCTAGCCGCCTCCACGGCGACCGCGTCGGGGCCGGCCGCGAAACCCGCTAGCGAGCACCCCTCCATCAGCCGGGCCCCAGCGCTCCGCGCGGCATCGACGATGAATTGGTCGAGTGCCTGCCGTGGAATCACCCGGCCATGGGAAGGCATGCCCTCAATTTCCGGGAAAGGCCGGGAGATCAGCTCTTCGCCCTCTATGTAAAGGGCGGCGCGACGCGCGATATTGGTCCGCTCGTACCCGTCCATCGGCGATACGCCGAGGCTGTCAAGTTCGACAAGGGCGGATGGGCCTACAAAATCGCCGCACACCTTATCGCGCGGGAAGGTCACGCGATCCAGAACGATGACCGAGGCTCCCGAACGCGCCAGATGGCACGCCGCCGCAGCCCCTGCCGGCCCGGCGCCAGCGATGATCACATCGGCATCGTAACTTGGCTTCACCGCACCATAGACCATTGAATTTTATTCTACCGCATATCGCGGACAGGCGCGAGGGCGAATCTAAATCCCTATTCGCAATGGAAGGTCTCGATCGCGAATAAGGAAGGTGGATTATCCGGCTAGGCGGCATGCCTGCTCGATATCAGCGCCGGCGTAAAGACGACCTACGTGTCGCCAAGGATCGAGCGCTAGCTTATAGCGAACTGCCTTCGGTTCCCGGATAGCTGCAACGCCATTTCACAACTCTCCGGCCGGGATGGCTATTCGCCCATTCGGCAATCGCGGGCGGCGCCTGCGACATGCATTGCACGAGCGAGCCTTCGTCAACGAACGAAAGATGCCGCTCCTCGCATGACGCAGGCTCAGTCAAAGTGCACACCGTGAGAATAAGTTCAACGAAACCCATCGTCGGCTCCTTCGATAAAGCAGACTTGCGCGCCCATATTGCGCTCGTTCGATTGCGGCGGCGAGCGCATTATCGCGATTCCATGACGCTCGTACGGCTCCTAAGCAGGGGCCACTTCCGGAATTGGCGCTTAGCTTTTTTTGTAATCGATATAAGAAAAACGCTGATCCGTGGGTGTCCCTTCGAGAGCGCCGCCAACCTTGCCAGGCTGCCAAAGCACGACTTCCTCGATCTTTTTCG
>JBOHJU010000241.1:0-4465 GCA_050728755.1 Methylocella sp. | reverse complement strand
AAAGAGCGCATTGCGGGGTGAGCATGGAAGCGGCGACAGGCACCGAATCACTCATTAACTGATTCGTAATCATGAGTCGAGTCGAAGTCCAAAAGCGTATCATTCTGAAAGTATTTCGTGTGCATTTCGCGGCGAGTGCTACGATTGGGCCGTCATGACGGATTTTTTTAGCCTCTTCGATACGGCGATTGGCCGATGCGCAATAGCCTGGAGCGCGCGGGGGATCGCCTGCGTGCAACTTCCAGAAACCAACGAACGAGCGGCCCGCGCGCGCGTGCAGGAGCGATTTCCACGCGCGAGCGAGGCGGTCCCGCCGCCCGAGGTGTTTTGCGCACAAGACGTTATCGCCGGGCTTTTGCGCGGCGAGCCGGGCGATCTTTCATCCGTTTTGCTGGACATGGGCCTCGTGCCGCCATTCCACCGTCGCGTCTATGACGCCGCGCGGAGCATTCCGCGGGGCGCGACGATGACTTATGGCGCCCTCGCGGCACGGGCAGGCCTTGCGGGCTCGGCTCGCGCCGTTGGGCAAGCTCTCGCCCGAAACCCGTTTGCAATCGTCGTGCCGTGCCATCGCGTGGTCGCGGCCGGCGGCAAGATCGGCGGTTTCTCGGCCAGCGGCGGCATCGCGACAAAATGCCGGCTCCTCGCGATCGAAGGCCGTGAACAACGCGCGCCCCGCCGCAAGGGCTAACCCGCGTTGGCTTACGGGTGAGGAACAAGCGTGAGCTGAGCAACAACCTTGGCCAAGGCCGGGGCGCGCAACGCGCATTCCCGTCGAATCAGCGCTTTGGGGTTCCGGGATTACAATTTCCGCAAGAGTTATCCACGCTTATCCACAAGAACATTTGACTTCAGGCCGCTTGTTCTATATATGTTCCATTTCTGATCGCGGAACATCCCGTGTCCATCGACGCTTGCAGGATAACGCTGGCGGGGCGATAATGGCGAGAAGGGCAACGCGGCCATGCCAGCAAAGCCGGAAACAACGGCAATGAACCCCGCGCGGCAAAACCGCATCGAGACAGTGAAGGCACCCGGCAAAGCCCAGGCAAGAGCGCCTACGCGGCCGCCCGCCCGCCTCGCCGAAGGTGTTGCGAACGCCTTGCCTGACGAGCCGGCTTTGGCGCGCGCGCCAACCCCGGACGGCGCGCCGGGTAGACCGCAGCGGGGCCGCGGCGCCTTGTCGAACGCGAGCGGACGCTTCGAAAAAGAAAACCGCTGTTTCGAAAATGATGGCTGGGATCTGCCCGAGGATTTGCCGCCAGTGCGGACGCAAGTGACGCGCGAGTCCGCCAAAACGATCGTCACCCGGAATGAGTCTCCCGATCTTTCTTTCGACCGGTCGATCAATCCCTATCGCGGCTGCGAGCATGGCTGCGTCTATTGTTTCGCGCGGCCGGCCCACGCCTATCTCGGCTTGTCGCCCGGCCTCGATTTCGAGACGAGACTTTTTGCCAAGACCAATGCGGCAAGCCTCCTCGAGCGTGAATTGGCGGCGCCGGGCTATGCCGCCAAAACCATCGCGATTGGAACCAACACCGACCCCTATCAGCCAATCGAGCGTAACGAGCTTGTAATGCGCAAGCTGCTCGAAGTGCTGGCGCGGGCCAACCATCCAGTTGGCATCCTCACCAAATCGGCGCTTGTCTTGCGCGATCTCGATCTCCTCGCCCCGATGGCCGAGAGAGGCCTTGCGAAAGTAGCCTTGTCGGTGACGACCCTCGATCCAAGCCTTGCCCGCAAAATGGAACCCCGCGCGAGCAGCCCTGAGCGGCGGCTCGACGCAATCCGGCGGCTCGCGGCGGCAAATATTCCAACCGCCATTATGGTTGCCCCAATTATCCCCGCGATCAACGACGCGGAGATCGAGGCGATCCTCGCCCGCGCGCAAGCGATGGGCGCGCGCGATGCCGGTTACGTTTTGTTGCGGCTACCGCATGAAGTCCGCGAACTCTTTGCCGATTGGCTGCGCGCGCATTATCCGGACAAGCTCAAGCATGTTCTTTCATTGATGCGCGGGGCCCACGCGGGCAAGCTTTATGATTCGAGGTTTGGCGCGCGGTTGACCGGGTCTGGCCCCTTTGCCCGGATGATCGGGTGCCGGTTCGAGGCGGCGGCGGCGCGGCTTGGGCTTGGGCGAAACCGCGTGCCGTTGCGTTGCGATTTGTTCCGGCCTCCAGCGCGCTTAGGCGAGCAATTGCGCTTGCTCTGAGAGGTCACAATAGCCGGAGGTGAAAACCGCGTCCTGAATTGGAAAGGCGCATCCCGTGCAGCGTATCATCCTTGAAAAAACTCGAACATCCGACGTTTCTGGATCAACAAAGACTTTAATAGCCGCCTGTTTGAAACATTCCCGAATGCGGCTATGCGGGGCCGTGAACTGGGCAATTCTTCATCCCGCGGCCGGCCGTAAAAATGATCCCGCGGTTGGCCGCCCGCCGGGCCGGCCGCGAGCATCAGGACAAAAAGTTAACTTCGCTGAAACCATAACGGCGTCTTATCGCGCCGTTTGGTTCGCGGAGTAGGCTTATGGACTGGCAGGAGTGGGACGCGCTACGCGCGACGCGTCCCCGCGAGTTGGATCTTGGCTTGGTTTTCGAGGCGGCCGCCGCCTGGAAGCGGTGGTTGATTGGGTTGCCGCTCGTCGCTCTGGTCCTCATCGGCGCCGTGCTTTGCCTTCAATCGCCGGTATATATCGCTGCCACGCAGGTTCTGATCGGCCCGAGGCCAGCGGGGTTGACCGGCTTGCGGTCGAGCGTTGCCCTTTTGAACGGCGCGGGTGGACTTGGCGCCCCCACTAGCCAGATGCAGCTCATCGCGTCGCGCGATCTCGCCCGCCAGGCGATCAAGGATCTCGGCATCGAGGATAACCCGGAATTCGATCCGGTGACGAGGGGCCTCGGACCCTGGTTTCGCGCCCTTATCGTTCTCGGCATTATGCGCGATCCGGCGCGAGAAAGTCCGGAAGACCGAGTCCTTGAAGCCTATCAGGACCGCCTGCGGGTGAGCGGGCCGGGCCGGGGCGGTCTCGTCACGATCACATTTCAGTCGGAAGATCGTGAACTTGCCGCGAACGCCGCCAATCGCACCGCCGAACTCTTTCTCGAAATGCGTGCCGGCGCCAAGCAACCTGCCGATTGGCCGCGCGACATGGGCGCGCGCATCGTTTCGCCCGCCGTCACGCCGCAACATCCGCTCTATCCAGGGCGGGCCTTGCTGGTCTTGTCGGGCGCCGCGATGCTTGTCGTGGGTTTCGGCGCGTTGGTGTCGATGGTGTCGATCGCACTGCCGCGCGGATGGTTTCCTCTTCGCGCGGAGGCGCCTCTCGAACAGCCCCGCGCGCTCGGACAGGTTCGCGTTTTCGCCCGCTTCAAGGATGTGACTTGGCGCAGTCCGCGTTTAACCCCAAAATTAGACCCGCCTCCGGCAATAGGGAGGGAAACCGGCGGCGATGAGCAAGATAATGGGCAAGCCATGACAACAATCGTGGCGCGCATTCTGGCGATGCCCGCGCGCGGTCCGCAGGGCATCCGGCAAGGCATTCGGCAAGGTGTTCGGCAAGGCATTCGGCAAGGCATTCGAATTGTCGCAACGAGCCTCCAGGCAACTAGCGCGGCGTCTCACATGATCCTCGATCTCGCCCGCGTGCTCGCCCGCGAAGGACGGTCGATCGTCATTGGCCTCGATGATTCACCCCTAACGGATTTTCAGAGTTCCACCGCCGGCGCGCCGGATGGCGATCCGCCAGGCGCCGAACCCGTGCTCGGCGATCTTTTAGCCGGAACGGCCTCGTTCGCCGAGGTCATTCGCCGCGATCCGGCCTCGCGGCTGCATTTTCTGCCGGTTGGACGCAATGGTGAGTTCGACCTTCACGAATTCGCAAATGTGCTCGATGCCTTGGGAGGGATCTACGATTTCGTCGTGACGATCGCGCCACCTCTCGACCGGACCGGCATCGCTGGAACCCTCGCCGCGAAAGCCGATGTCGTCCTTCTGGCGGCGCCCGGAGAGCCGCGCGGCGGCGCCGTATTCGAAGCCGAGGCGCGGTTGATCGAAAGCGGCGCGCGCGAGGTTTTGCTCATTGGCCTGCCCGCGGAGTCGCCGCGGAGCCTCGGGTTGGACGCGGCTTGATGACGAAACGGATGCTACTCAGATACTCAACGTAACTGAGGGCTACCTTGCAAGCCCTTTGTTCGACATCCTTAAGCTTAAATAGGACGACAAGCAATGACAACACCAGATCTTCATGGCTTCACCATGGATGGTCATATATATTCCACTCGTCACCTCATTATATTATGGTTTTCTAAAGCCGACTATGAGGCCGAGCGTCTCTTGCAGACACAAGTTACGCTTAGAGTCCGTCTCGAAAGTTTATGAAGGATTACAGAGTTTTCTGAGCATGAACCGGATAGAGGCGAAGCGGAGGAATGTGAAGGCGCTGTGGTTGCGGTTTTCCCAATCC
>JBOHJU010000240.1:0-4486 GCA_050728755.1 Methylocella sp. | reverse complement strand
GTTTCCAGAGTTCCGCCATGTTGAAACTCTCGTAGACTTGACCTTGGTTGGCGGCGCCGTCGCCGAAATACGTAAAGCAAATGTTGCCGTTGCCACGATAACGGTTGGCGAACGCCAGCCCGCTGCCGAGCGGCACCTGCGCCGCCACGATGCCATGGCCCCCGTAAAAATGTTTTGCCTTCGAAAACATGTGCATGGAGCCGCCCTTCCCTTTCGAGGCACCGCTCTTGCGCCCGGTCAATTCCGCCATCACGGCCTTGGGGTCCATGCCACACGCAAGCATATGGCCATGATCGCGGTAGCCGGTGATGGTCTGATCGCCTTCCGCCGCCGCCATGATGACTCCGGTGACGACCGCCTCTTGACCAACATAGAGATGGCAAAAACCGCCGATGAGGCCCATGCCATACATCTGCCCGGCTTTTTCCTCGAATCGGCGGATGAGGAGCATCTTGCGTAAGGCGGCCAGTTCCTCTTCCCTGCTGAAAGCGGCGTCCTTCGCGCACGCGTTTCGCGTTTTCGAAGGCGCGGTTTTGCCGCGGTCAGTGGAAGTTGCGGCGGCCATGAAAAACCCGTTTGCAACGCGGGAGACGGCTAGAGCGACAAAAATAGTTCAGCTCCAAGAGGAAAGCGAGCCCCTGCGGCTGCTCCATGACAGCATGAGCCCGAAGGAGTTGACGTAAAGATATAAAATCCGTGGCAGCACTATTTCGCAGGCGGCTTCCCGTCACGCGAGCCACCATGTGCCAAACCCGAGGCTCGCAAGCGTCAAAGGAAGGCCGATCCGCCAATAGGCGAGAAAGGAGATTGTTACCCCTGCTTGCTTCGCCCGCTCGGCAACGATGAGATTGGCGACCGAACCTATCAAGGTAAGGTTTCCGGCGAAGGTGGAGCTCATCGCCACGATCCGCCAGGCCCGGCCCGGATCCGGCAAGTTCATGACGAACGGCTTCAAAATCAAAACCGCCGGCACATTGCTCACGAGGTTTGAGAGAAAGGCCGTCACGCCGGACAAAATCCAGGCATTCTCGAAATGAAGCCGCGCCACCGCCGCCGTGAGATTTGCTGTCAAGAGCACTTTTTCGGCGCCCGCGACAACGATAAAAAGCCCCGCGAACATCAACAAAAGGCCGCCGTCTATTCCGGCATAGAGCTCTTGCGGATCAACAGCTCGCGACAGGAGAAGCAGCGAGCCGCCAATGATCGCTGCTTCGGCGATTGGAACCCCCGCGAAGAAACCGGCGATGACCCCCAAGGTCACGAGCATTCCCTTGGCGAGCTGATATGGATGCCGGCGCTGGCGCGGCTCCTTCGCGCTGGGACCGAAAACGGTTGAGAATTCCCCACGATAAAACAGGATGATGAGGCCCGCCGTCAGCGCGAGGGCGACTGCCGCCGCCGGGGCGAGCTTGGCCGCAAAGTCCGCGTAAGGAAGATGCGATGCCACGCCGATGATCATGTTTTGCGGATTGCCGGTGAAGGTCGCGGCGCTGCCCGCGTTCGAGGCCATGGCGACCGCCAGGAGATACGGCACGGGGTTGCGGCGCAAGGCACGGGTAACGTCGATGACAAGAGGCGCCATCACAAGACAAATCGCGTCATTTACGAGAAAGGCGGAGAAAAACCCGGTGACGATGACGATTGCGCTCAAAAGCACCGGCGCCGAATGGGCGCGGCGCAGAGCGAAACGGGCCGCGAGTGCGAAAAACCCTGCAACGCGCAATTGGCTAACGATGATCATCATGCCGAGCAAAAGCGCGATGGCCTCGAGATCGATGGCTCTGAGCGCTTCAGAGAGACTCAAAGACCCGAAACCGACCATCAGGCTTGCGCCAACGAGCGCTATGCCGGCGCGGTCGATCCGCAACCCCGGCGCGCGGCCGAAAGCCACTCCCGCATAGGTCAAAACGAAGACAACAATCGTGGCGGCCGTTCCCCAGTCGTTTGAAGCAGGGTTCATGGGGAGAATGCCCGTTTAGCGATAGCGCTTGGCGTGGCCGCGCCGAGGCCCCGCGTTTCCGGCATGCCAAAGAAATACAGCAGAAATCCTGAAGCCGCGATGCCGGCCAATACGAGAAAGGCGGCGGAAAAGCCCGCGTGAACCACGACGAGCCCGGCCAGAGACGTGCTAAGTGCCGCGCCTATGCCCTGCGCGGTAATGACAGCCCCTTGGGCCAAATTGAAACGGCCGGTGCCGCGCGTCAGATCCGCGACAATGAGAGGAAAAAGCGCGCCATAAAGCCCCGCCCCGACGCCATCGAGACTTTGGACCGCGAACAGCCAGAAGCGATCATCCGACAGTGGGTAGAGAAATCCGCGCAAGGCCAGGACGGCCAATCCGGCAAGAAATAAAGGCTTTCGGCCCCAAATGTCGGCCTTTCGGCCAACGAGAGCGGCCATCGGCACCATGACGGCCTGTGCCGCGACGATGCAGCCCGACATCAGAGCGGTGCCTTCGTTCTCGTCCTGCAAAGCCAATTTCTGGCCTACCAACGGCAGCATTGCGGCATTGGCGAGATGGAAGATCACGCAGCAGAGGCAGAAGATCAAAAGGCCGCGGCTGCTCATGAGCACGCTGAGACCGGAAGGCTTTTCTTCGGAAAGCCCGTCATGAAGGCCACGGGCGCGGTCGTGGTCGATAGCCTCTGCTCTAATCGTGAGGATGCTTACGATCGAAAGCAGAGCCATGCCCGCAATAAGATAGAAGACGACGATTGGCCCCCATATCCAGGCGCAAACCCCGGCAAGCGTCGCCGCCGCCGCATTGCCTGCATGATTGAACGCCTCATTGCGGCCAATACGGCGGGTGAATCCGCGCGGCCCCATGATTCCCAGCGTGATCGCGGCGATCGCCGGCCCGAAAAAGGCTTCCGCCGCGCCGGCCGCCGATTGTGATCCAGCGACAAGGACAAAGGAAGACACGAAAGGAAGGAGGATCGAGGCGCCGGTGACGACAACGGCGGCGGCGGCGACAATCGCCCGTTTGGCGTGGCTCGCATCGGTCAGCGCGCCTGCCGGAGTCTGCACGAAAAGCCCGCAAACAGTAGCAATCGTCATCACGAAGCCGATCCGATCCTCCGCCCAATGCCGCTCGGTGAGGAGATAGATCGCGAGATAAGGTCCGAGCCCTTGGCGAACATCGGCCAGAAAAAAATTCAAGGCGTCCAGCGAATATTCGTGGCGCATAAATAAATCAGTCCGTGAGATAAAAGCGTTGCTCGCTTAAAGTCTCGCGATGCACTAAAAGTTCCCATGTCAACTATACGTGATTGCCCCAGCCGTCCAAAACGTTCTCAAAGCGCGCGCCTGGCTCGCCAGAGCATGTCCCGAAAAAGTTGCTCGAATTTTTTTCGATTCTGACATGCTCCAACTCTTTGATTTTGAGCTGCGTCCTTATCGATCAAATGATTCCATTTGATCGGGACGCGCCCTAATGCGGGAGGTTCACTTTTGCGCACGAGGCAGGAATACAACAAGATCGTTCCGGTTCACGCGGTCAAGCACCGCGCGCGCCTCCTCGTCGAGAAGGTCGCGATCGATCGTTCGGCCGGACAGCAACGCGATTCGGTGGTTCCATAAGGCATGCTCCGACTTGAGGCCCTTCAACTCGTCGCGCAGCGCCGCGATTTTATGTTCGTATTCGTCGTTGGTTTTAAGACCGCGCTCGCCGTTCACTGCATGCCAGACGAAATAGCCGCCGATCGAGCCAGAGGCGCAATAAAGCAGCAAGGGATAGAGAATCGCGCGCACACGCCTGTATATGACCATGCCGCAGGGGTTAACGGATCCTGGTAAGCGATCCGTTAATTCGCGCCTACCGCAGCCATTTTCACGGATCGCTTGCCCTCGGGCGAGCCGCCAACGGCGGTCAAACCGGGATGCCTTGGGCTTTCGCGAACTTGCGCAATTTGTCGCGCAGGGATTGGCCCCCTCTCGCCTCCTCCATGAGGGTCGCGACAAATTCTTCCGCCTCACTAAGATTGGTCGCGAGCACCATCGCTTTGACGGGTCCAATTGACGCCGCCGGCATCGATAGGCCACGATAGCCTAGCGCTAGCAAGACCATGGCTTCGAGCGGCTTGCCGCCGATTTCGCCGCAAAGCGTCAACGGGATCGCGTATGCGCGCGCCTTGTCGGCGATAAGTCTCAAGGCGTGCAGGACCGGCGCCGTCAGCGGATCGAACCGCGCCGCGACCCGCTCGTTTTCGCGATCGGCCGCAAAGAGATATTGCACGAGGTCGTTCGAGCCGACCGATAGAAAATCGACGCGCTTGCAAATTTCGTCGAGCTGCCAAAGCACGGAAGGCACCTCGACCATGATGCCAAGCTTGAGATCTGAGGGCGGCGCGCGGCCATGCCGCCGCAATTGAGCGAGTTCAATCTCGACAAAGGACTTCGCGATTTCGAATTCCTCGAGCGTTGCGATCATCGGAAACATGATGCGCATTGCGCGCCCCGAGCCGGCGCGCAACAAACCTCGCAATTG
>JBOHJU010000239.1:0-4512 GCA_050728755.1 Methylocella sp. | reverse complement strand
GACTCGAATACCGCGACGCATGAGAGTCATCATCCACCAAGGTTGGTATAAATTACATAGCCATTGGTGGGCGGTGACGGACTCGAACCGCCGACCCTCTCGGTGTAAACGAGATGCTCTACCAACTGAGCTAACCGCCCGCGATCGCACCTTCATATTGCGACAGCTAGTCGCACGGTAGATTTCGAGCGTCAATGCCGTTGCGGGCTGTCCGCGGGGCAAATGCATTTGAACTTGGCTTGACAGCTTGCCGGCATTTTGCGGGTGACACCCGCGGCTGGTCATGGCGCAATCGATCGCGTTCGCGCAAACCGCGGACGCCAAGCCGCGGATGCTCAGCCAAGCCGCGGATGCTCAGCCAAGCCGCTAAGTTTGCGGTACCGTTCTACCCCGCCGCTCCGACAAGCCGTCCATGTCGAGGCCGCGGTACTCTCGGCCGCTATCGCCGTTTACCGTTCCAGGAGTCTAGAGCCCCCGGCGTGACATTAAAAAAATCTCGCGCTATTTTATTCCATCGCGAAGCCAACCAATTTGCATGAGCGCGGGCGGGATCCTATGGCGGCAGAACCGGAGATCGAGCTGAAGTTCCTGTTCGGGGAGAGAGATGGAGCCAAAGTCAAGGCCCTGGTTGCGGCGGCCTCCGGCGCCCGTCAGGCGACACATCAGCGCCTTCGCACGATCTATTTTGATACGCCAGACCAAGACCTTTGGAACCACGGGTTCTCACTGCGAGTCCGGGCGAGCGGGGAAAGCCATGTTCAGGCCGTCAAGCGGATTGCGTCCTCCCGCATCCAAAGAGACGAATGGGAAGCGCAAACCGGGCGGCCCGAGCTCGATCTGGGGCTTATCAAAAATACCCCCCTCGCGCGTCTCGCCGGCAAATCTTCGATTCGCCGCGCTCTGAGATCCGCCTTCGAGGTAGATGTTGAACGCACATCCTTCCTGCTCGAAACCGGCGCTGGCCGGATCGAGGCCTCCCTCGACCAAGGCGCGATCGAAGCGAACGGCGAAAAGCTTGGCGTGCGCGAGCTGGAACTCGAATTGAAGTGCGGCGACCGGTCCGCGTTATTCAACCTTGCCCGCGCCTTTGTGGCGCAGGCACCGCTCCATCCAAGCCTTATAAGCAAAGCCGAGCGCGGTCATCTTCTTGCCGGGGGAGCCTGGGGCCGCGCGGCGAAAAGTTCAACGCCGCATCTTGCCAAGGACATGTCGTGCCGGCGGGCATTCGAGGAAATCGCTCATACCTGTCTGCACGACCTTCATTTGAATCTTCCGGCTTTGGAGAAGTCAGACAACGTCGAGGCATGCCACCAGGGACGCATCGCGCTCAGACGCCTTCGCGCGGCCATGACGCTCTTTAAACCCATGGTCGCCGATCCTGCATATCGAAGACTTCGCGACGAACTGAAGTGGCTGGCGGGTTTGTTTGGCGCGGCGCGGGACATGGATGTCCTGCGGGCGAACCTGCCGCCGCCGGCCCCAGGCAACCAAGCGAGCATGCGGGCGGCAGAGCTGGCAGGCGATTGCGACGCCAAGCGTCTTCGCGCGCATCAGGCGGTCGCCGAAGCCTTGGATGGCGAACGCGCGCGGACCTTGCAGCTCGATCTCGCGGTGTGGATCGAGGACGGGCGATGGCGACGGAAATCCTCCAGCGTCGCGGAAAAACCAATACAAAGGTACGCCGGCGCCCGCCTGAGAAGGCGCTGCCGAAAACTGGTGAAACAAGGCGCGGGCCTCGCAAAGCTTGGTTCCGGCGGCCGCCACCAAATTCGCATCGAGGCGAAAAAGCTGCGCTACATGGCGGAATTCTTCGGCGATGTTCCAGGCGTCGCCAGAGATCAAAAGCGCTTAAAAAGATTTATCAATTACTGCGAAAAGCTTCAGTCGGCCCTCGGCGCGATCCGCGACGAGGAAGCCATGGCCGAATTCATGGCAACCGAGGTTGGGGGGGACGCGGGCGCCGCCAATGGCCTGACGAAGACAGCAATTTTGCCGGCCGGTCCGCCCCCGCGCACGAAGGGCGGGATAGCGAAGGAACTCCAAAAGGCGGTCCGCGCCCATTCGAAATTGGCCGCGATCAAAGCGTTTTGAGGCCAAGGTGGAGGCTTCGAGGCACTAGAAAAGGCCATCATAAAGCCCGCGGCACAAACTCCCCCGCGGCTATTGACAGCGAGCCACGAACCGGCAATCTCGCGGATCGTGACGGCCAGTCTTCCGGCCATCCAGAAAAGCTTAGGGTAAACCCCAACTTTTGATAGGGAAATCGCGTCGAATCAATGCGTCACCTCTCTTGCCAGAAGGGTTGCGCATTTATGCGATCGGCGATGTCCACGGCAGGGCGGATTTGCTCGAACAGTTGTTTTTGCGGGTAGATGAGGATCTTAAGAAACATCCAATCGGCGAAAGCATTCACATCTTCCTCGGCGACTATATCGACCGCGGGCAGAACTCCGCGGCCGTTTTGGATTTGTTGATCGAACGCGCCCAAACCCATCGCATGTCGTGCCTCAAAGGCAATCATGAACTTTTTCTTGCCGAATTTCTCGAAAATCCAAGCGTACTCAAGTATTGGGCGCAAAATGGCGGGTTGCCGACGCTCGCCTCTTACGGCCTGAGGCCGGCAATAAATGCGAATCGCAAAGAACAGGCGGAGCTCTCCGCAAGCCTTGGTCACGCCATACCCAAAAGCCACAGTCAGTTTCTTGCTGGGCTAAAACTCTGCTTCACCTGTGGGGATTTTTTCTTTGTTCATGCGGGAGTGCGGCCCGGCACGCCCCTCTCGCGCCAACGCGAGGAAGATATGCTTTGGATAAGAGATGATTTTTTGCTGCACGAGGAGCCGTTCGAAAAAATCATCGTCCATGGCCACACCCCGGTCAGGGAACCAGAGGTGCGGAACAATCGCATCAACATTGACACGGGCGCTTACGCGACAGGCCGGTTGACATGTTTGAGACTAGATCGTGATAAGATTGAATTCGTCTAGGAAAGTATCCGGTTTGGCCGGACCGGATCATGCCCTAAACGGTCTGTTTCCGGACGATTTTTAGTTTCCCCGCAAATCATGCTCTAGCCGTAAGGAATAGAACCGTTGACATGGGATCCGCCTCGCCCCCAGTTCCACGCTCTCCTTGCAAGGCTAAATTTCATTTCGTCATGGGCGTGCGCGAGGCTGCGCCCGGCGCTTTTGGTCTTGGGGATTGTTCTAGGACTAGTGCCCTCAACGGCGCCCGCGAGGCTGCGCTCGGCGCTCCTTGTCTTTGGCATTATTCTCGGACTATCTGGCCTTTGGATGCTGCTTCCCGAGTTGCTGAGGGCAAAACCCATTGGCCTGGCATTCGATCGCGCCAGCGCCGACGCAGCCGCAGCGCACCGGACCGGCGCGGTTCTTGCCGCGGAAATCGGCGTAATTAGAGGAGATCTTTGGGCCGAAGCCGCGTTCACCGGCGCGCGCTTCATGTGGACGCCGCGCTCGACGATCCACGACTGGACCAATCACGGGCAACTGGCTCGGGCCAGGGCCGACGCGGAGACGGCCCTAGCGCTTGCCCCGGTCAATGGCGCGGCATGGCTGTTTTTGGCCAAACTTCCGGCCGTTTCGCCGGAGGCCGAAAACCGCGTCAGGACTCTTCTCGAAATGTCGTATTTCACCGCGCCGAATGCATTAAGTCTCGCCCCCTGGCGGCTCGAACGCGCAGCAACCTCAAGCGCGCTCGCCGACAAGGATTTCCAGGCGTTCATCAAGGGGGATATTCGCGGGGTTCTGGATCGCGGGCCAGAATATCGACAAGCGATCATAGCCGCGTACCGCAACGCCTGGCCGCAGAACAAGCCTATATTCGAATCTCTTGTGGCCGACGCCGATCCGGCCATGGCCCAATTGCTTCGCTCCGGCCAGCCGAAATGAGAGGCGCCCTGCCTGTTCCTAACCGCTTCCTCGAAACCGGTATTAAATTCGCTTGTCCTTCAAGTCCCGATGGGCTCGACGTTTAAGTTCGCGCCGCGAGACAAGTCGCGAAGGCCGTGCCCACGGATAAAGGCCAAGCGAAACCTTTCCGTCCCGCCAATTCCGCAATAGCCAGGGGCAGCATATGAAGAAAATCAGGGTTGAAAATCCCGTTGTCGAACTCGATGGCGACGAAATGGCGCGGATTATTTGGCATTACATACGCGACAAGCTCATTGAGCCTTACCTCGACATCGACCTCGAATATTATGACCTTTCCATCGAAAACCGCGACGCGACGAACGATCAAGTAACGGTGGAGGCCGCCAATGCCATCAAAAAACACGGCGCTGGCGTCAAATGCGCCACCATCACTCCGGACGAAGCCCGGGTGGAAGAGTTCAAGCTGAAGCAAATGTGGAAATCGCCGAACGGCACGATCCGCAATATTCTCGGCGGCGTGATCTTCCGCGAGCCTATTATTTGCCAAAATGTCCCGCGCCTCGTGCCCGGCTGGACGCGGCCGATCGTCATCGGCCGCCACGCTTTCGGCGACCAATATAGCG
>JBOHJU010000238.1:0-4513 GCA_050728755.1 Methylocella sp. | reverse complement strand
ACAGACGGACGCGCTGACGGCCCGTTTCAAGGCGGTCATCGAATCATTGGGCGGCAAAGTCGAAAAGGTGGAATATTGGGGGGTGAAATCCCTCGCCTATCGGATCAAGAAGAACCGCAAGGCGCATTTCTCGCTCTTGAACATCGATGCGCCGCCGGCCGCGCTCGCCGAAATGGAGCGGCAGATGGGGATCAACGAGGACGTCATCCGTTTCATGACGGTGCGGGTCGAAGCTCTGGAACAAGGCCCGTCGGCGGTGATGCGCAAGCGCGACGACGACGATCGCGGTGACCGCCATGATCGCGGCGATCGTGGCCGGGGCTCCCGCCCCGAGCGTGGCGAGAAAGCCCCGAAGCGTGCGCGCGACGAAACTGCGGCACCGAGCGAGGAGGCGAGCGTCTGATGACAACCTCCGCCGCGCCCCGCAGGCCTTTCTATCGCCGCCGCAAAACCTGCCCGTTTTCCGGACCGAATGCGCCAAAAATCGATTACAAGGACACCCGCCTGCTCTCGCGCTACATTTCCGAGCGCGGCAAGATCGTCCCGTCGCGAATCACCGCCGTTTCGGCAACGAAGCAGCGCGAACTGGCGAAGGCCGTCAAACGCGCCCGCTTTCTCGGGCTTTTGCCCTATGTAATACGCTAAAATTTGGCGCCCGCGCGGGGCGGGCATCCGTGCGGGATATTTCCCCCGGGCTGGAACCGGTCTAATATCGATGCGCCGCGAACAAGGACGAGCGCTGGCCGCGCGGCAGCCGCGCGGTTTCCCTAGGACGCAGAGAGACTTAATCTCAGCTTTGGTCTCGAACCGCCTTTCGAGCGGGACAACAGGTCATGATAAAAAAGCGCCTCTTAAGGCATGGTCCGGCCGTCGGTCTTGGGATCGGGGCGGGAATTGCGGCCGCCATATTGTTTAGCCTCGCAGCGCGCGCGACCTTTGCCGCGGCCGCTCTCGCCTATTTGTCTCCACTTCCAATCATGATCGCGACACTTGGATACGGCGCATTCGCCGGCGCCGCATCGGTTGCCTCGGCTTCGCTCACCATTGCCGGGCTCTTCCATGCGCAGCAGAAATTCGTGAATCTCGACACCGACGCGCTTGGCGGTCTGGTTTTCGCTTTCTCCCTTGGCTTGCCGGCTTTTTGGCTAAGCCTCCTCTCGGTATTGAGCCGGGCGAAGGGAAGTCCGAATTGGGTCGTAACAAGCCGTGTAGGCAGTTTTTTTGCCCGCGAATACGTTTCGCTCGAGCGCATTCTTTCCTATGCCGCCTCCATCTGCGCCACCATCGGGGTGGCGATCACCGTCTATGTCAGCTCCCTCTATGGTGGTTTCGACGTGGCGCTCGATAAGCTAAGCGCGGAGGTCACTCCTTTCGTCGAACACTTGATCAGCCCCACTATGCACCTTCCAAACAATTTCGATGCGCGTCATTTGGCGCGCGCCACGGTTCTGGCGGCGGCGCCAGCGGTGGCGGGTTCCAGTCTGGTCATGCTGATGCTCAATCTTTGGCTCGCAGGAAGAGTGGCGCAGCTTTCGGCGCAACTTCCCCGCCCGTGGCCCGACATAGCCGGGGAATTGCGGCTGCCGCAGGTCTATCTTTTGGTTTTCGGCGGCACCGCGTCGACAGGTCCGTATCTTGGCGGGCTCCCCGGCCACATCATCGTGATTGTCGCCGTGACGCTCGGCGTCGCCTTCGCGCTCGTCGGGCTCGCCGCGGTGCATTATCTGTCGCGCGGATCGCCTTTCCGGATTCCCCTCCTCATACTTATCTATCTCGGCCTCGTCGTCCCCGTGACGTGGTTTGTCTTTCTGCTTCTCTTGGTCTTAACCGGCATTATCGAGTCAGTGTTCTCTCTCAGGGATCGCAAGGACAAGCTGGCCTCGGGCAAACTCTGACGCAACTCGAAGGACTATATTATGGAAGTGATTTTGCTCGAACGCATCGCCAAACTCGGCCAAATGGGGGATACCGTTCGCGTGAAGGATGGCTACGCCCGCAATTTCCTACTGCCCAGCGGCAAGGCCATGCGCGCGACCGAAGCCAATAAGAGCCGTTTCGAGAGTCAGCGCGTCCAGCTCGAAACGCGCAATCTCGAATCGCGGAACGAAGCGGCCGGGGTCGCCGCAAAACTGAACGGGCAAATCTTCGTCATCATCCGCCAGGCTGGCGATACAGGCCATCTCTACGGCTCGGTTTCGCCGCGCGACATCGCGGCCGCGATTACCGCCGGCGGCTTCAACGCCAACCGCAACCAGATCGTCATGAAAGCGCCGATCAAGTCGCTTGGATTGCACGCAGTCCCGGTCTATTTGCATCCGGAAATCGAAGCCCAAATTAGCGTCAATGTCGCCCGCTCGTCCGCGGAAGCCGAACGGCAAGCCAAAGGGGAAGCAATCGATGCCGTCGAAGAGGCGACCATGGACGATCTCGGTCTCGAAGTCGGCGCCGCGCTCGCCGATGCGGGTGGCAGCCTCGGCGACCGCTAAGGATTTTGCCCTATCGCAAGGCAACGCCGGCCTCGGCCCTGCCAAGGTTAGCAAAACCGGCGTCGCCGGTGTCGCATTGAGTTTGACTGGGTGAAGGGCGCGGATCGCCGGCCCGCCACAAGGCACCTCCGCCGGCGCCGGCGCCGGCCCGCGGCCGTTATTGCGCCCAGCTATGGCTTTCAGCGAACCTTATGAATTCATTGAGGTCGGCATGGGCGCGCTCGCGCGACCAAAAGAGCCCGAACGTTCTAAAGAAGCCCATGTCAGCCACCCGCACCTTCTTCACGGCTGGCGTCCCGGAGCCGGCCGGAATAAAGGATATGCCTATCCCGGCGGCGACGAGAGCCAAGGTCCTATCGATCTGGGCGGTGTTATACACAACGCGTATCTTGATGCCGCGAGAGACAAGCGCATTGCTCGCATCTTGGAACCTATCGCAGCCTGTACGGACGATGAAAGGTTCGTCATGAAGATCAGCAAGTTTCACGCTTTCTCGCCGCGCGAAGCGATGATCTTCTGGGACGGCCAGCACATATGGTTCTTTGTAGAGAACCCGGCTCGCGAATTCCGAGTGGCTGCCATCGAGATTCGTGAGCACGGCGTCGAGCTGCCGTTCCGCGAGCAATTCGACTAATTCCTCGCTGGACCTATCGCACACCTCGATCGCCACATGAGAGTTGGCGCGCTGGAAAGAGCTTAGCAGCTTGGAGACGCACCCGCTGGGGAGCGACTGCAGTACTCCTATCCTGAAACGATTCGGGGCGGTGATCGTTTTAAGCTCGGCTTTCACAGCATTGCATGTACGCAGAATCTCCTTGCCCACTTCGAGGAAACGCACCCCGGCGGGGGTCGGCACTACATGAAAAGGCCGCCGGTCAAGTAATTTGACGTCGAGTTCCGCTTCGAGCTTCGCGATGCTGGTCGAGATCGCGGGCTGCGATACCGCGACGCGTTGGGCGCCCTTCGTGAAGCCGCCGGTCTCGGCGACCGCGACGAAATGCTTGATCTGATGAAGCTCCATTGGATCTCTGCAGCTTACTCACGCCTGTCGTAATCAATATCGGGCCGAGTATTATATAATCAATGATTATCCGCGCGAGGGAGCTAATCAACATCTATTGATCATCCTCGCTCGGATCGGGGGCTCGGCTGCGAGAAAAGCTTGGCTAGGAAAGCCTCTGGACCAACCGGCCGATTACTTCCGGCAACGGTTCTGTCGCCAATTCGAGAGTTGCACGGCAGCGGGTTAATCGATGGCTGCCACGCGGCTTTCCGGCGCAGCCCTGCCTCGCTTGCCTCCCAAAACAATGTAAAGTGGTGAGCCCTCGGGTCAGGGAAGGACGATGACCCGCGCCCCGCGAACAAACGGCTTTGCCCCCTCCAAAATATTTCCCCCGCCGGAATGAATCCAGCGGGGGAAGGGATGCTTTCGATTTTGGCGCGGCATTTACTGTCTCGCCATTGCTCCACCGAACATGATTTCCGAATTACCGGCGCCGGATTAGGGGAGCGTGTCTTAGTTGAGCTTAATCCTAACAGGAAGGAGTGTATCCTTGAAACCACGGTTCCAAGGCCGGACGCTGGCGGAGCCGAATGAGCAAGTCGTCTCCGCCGGCGCTTACTTATTCAGCCGGCTCGAGACCGAGCAGCTCCTCGTGGCCGTGCGCAAGCTCTACGATGCGGCCAATCAGCTGCAGCGTCACGCCGAAGACCGCTAGCGAGAACCAGCCGAAGAAGACGAACATCCAGTGCAGCGGTTCAACGAACAGTTCCTCCATGAACCAGAAGGTGTGACCCCATTCATTGAGCCCGACGTTCGGGAAGATCATGAACGGGCCAATGAACAGCATCACATAGGCAATCGACCAGCCCTTGGCACCGTAGGTCGGAAGCCTTGTCCTCGCATACATGAAGCCGCCCACGCCCATCACGATATACATCGGGTAGCTCATGTAGAACTCGATGATATGGCTAGGCGTGAAGTCGGTGTCGCGGATCACCGTCATATGCCAGGTGCCGTCCTGCTC
>JBOHJU010000237.1:0-4527 GCA_050728755.1 Methylocella sp. | reverse complement strand
GAATCGGAGGGGCTGAGCTTCGCGCAATGCCTGGAGGAGGCGCAAAGGCTCGGCTACGCGGAAGCCGATCCCGCGTTCGACATCGGCGGTTTCGACACGGCGCATAAGCTCGCGATCCTGACCTCGCTTGCCTTTGGCACCGTCCTCGATCCAACGGCGATCGCCATCGAGGGCATCGAGTCGATCACACTTGCCGATCTCGAAGCGGCGGCGGAACTCGGCTACCGCGTCAAGCTTCTTGGCGTCGCGCAACGCACAAACTTCGGCATCGAACAGCGCGTGCACCCGAGCATGGTGCCGAAATCCACCGCGATCGCGCAGGTCATGGGCGCCACCAACGCGGTCACCATCGACGCCGACGCGGTGCACGAGCTGACCCTTGCCGGCCCCGGCGCGGGGGGCGAGGCGACGGCCTCGGCGATTGTCGCCGATATCGCCGATATCGCGCGCGGCGTGCGCTCCACGCCGTTCGGATGGCCGGTTGCCTCGCTCAAACCGGCGCCGCCCGCGCCGATGCAGATGCACGAAGGCGGCTATTATATCCGGCTTTCGGTGTACGACCGGCCGGGCGCGGCGGCGGCGATTGCGACGCGCATGGCCGAGCGCGGGATTTCGCTCGAAAGCATTGTGCAACGCCACCGCTCCGGCGCGAAAATTGCGCCCGGCGGCGCGGTCCCGGTCGTTTTGATCACCCATGCGACGCATGAAAAATCCGTCCGCCAGGCCCTCGAAGCCGCCGTCGCCGACGGGTTCTTGGCCGAAAAGCCGCAGGTGATCCGGATCGAGCGGGAGTGATCGCCGTGCCCATTGCGGCAAAAATGGAATATTGAAATGGTACTGCAAACTGATACTATATGCGGCTAAGCGGGAAGCGTCAAGCGACCCTTGAGGCGGTGTTCGCCGATCCGGTCCGATCCGGCATAGCTTGGCGAGAGATCGAGGCGCTTTTGGCGGCATGTGGCGGAGAAATCAGCGAAGGGCACGGCTCGCGAGTACGTGTCGCCTTGAACGGTGTCCGCGCGGTGTTCCACAGGCCTCATCCTCGCAAGGAAACTGATAGGGGAGCGGTCAAGGCCGTGCGCCGCTTCCGGATTGAAGCGGAAATAATGCCATGACGACGATGACTTACAAGTCCTACGAGGCAATCGTGGAGTTTGACGAAGACGCCAATATTTTTCATGGCGAGGTAATCAATTTACGCGACGTGATCACGTTTCAGGGACGCTCCGTCGACGAATTGAAACATGCGTTTGCCGAATCGGTGGACGATTATCTGGCGTTTTGCAAAGCCCGTGGCGAGGAACCCGAGAAGCCGTTTTCGGGGCAGTTTGTCGTGCGCGCCGACCCATCCTTGCACAAGGCGATGGCCGGCGCCGCGAAACGCGCGGGTGTCAGTCTCAACAAATGGGTGACGGCGGCGCTGGAGCGCGCGGTCAGGCGCTGACGTCGCCCCCAGAGGCAATTAGACGATGGGTCTGATGATTAGGAATGATTAGGAGCCATCCTTGCGATCTTTCCGTGCTTTACGTAGTCTACTGAACCCATAGAAATCCGGGGTACCCGACCATGTCTGACGCTGTTACGGTCGAGCTTGATGAGGCGACGATCGGCACCCTCGACCGGCTGACTCAAAAAACCGGCCGCTCACGAAACTCGCTGGTTGCGGAAGCCGTGCAGGATTACCTCGCGTTGAATTCATGGCAGCTCGAAAAGATCGAATCCGGCATTGCCGCGGCCGAGCGCGGCGATTTCGCCACCATCGATGAAATTTCACGGATGCACGCGAAGTTCATGCCCCACCCGTGAGAGTTGTATGGACCCCCCTTCCTTGCGCGTGAAACATTGCTGTAAGGTCGGGGTCAAAAATCTTACACGGGCCATACCAGCGGACGGCCGTCAATCTTGTGAGATCGCTCGATTTTCCGGTCCGGTTCTCAGAAGCGCTGCGGCGGCGCCTCGATGGTCAGGACCGCCGCTGGAAGAGATGCGAGATGTAAGATCATTCCAAAGCCGATTGACCTTGGCGAGAGAAATCTCCATGCCTGCCCGCCATACGTTGCTCTTAAGCTCTGAACAAGGAGGGTTTCCGTATCGGTGGCTTTGATGAGTCCGTCTTCCGCCTTCTCAAGTTTTACTAGCCTGGCTTCATTGTAAATCACATAATGTGACCTCGGAGAATAGTGAGGGTACCCGCCCGCCCATTCGGTGCGTGCAACCAGCTTGAGGGAGAAATGTTTGTACGTGCTGTTGGAGCAGTCGCTGCCGTGGTCATTCTATTTCGACTGGGCCTCTGGGTTGGCGGCGGGCTAACGCGCAACGTGCCTCATGGAGGATTTTTCGCTGCAGCTTTCCTGTGTGCGGGATGGTTCGGATATCTCCTTTGGGAATCCCAGCGTCCAGATAGGCAGAAAGACACAGAGGCCCATCAGTTTATAAAGGCGGTCATCTCCGCCGCGCTTACCGCGTTTCTCGTGGCAGCATTCAAGTTGCAGGGATAAGAAGCGAAGACTAACGGATGGTCGCCCCGCTGATATTCAATACCGGCTCATTAAAGCGGATAAGGCAGATGTTTGGCTGCTGGTCGCATGGACTGCAAAGTGACGACACATAGCTGATGCAGTATTCCGCCGAGGTTCCCCAGCCAGGACCCAGACGGTAGACCTTGCCGGCGATTTGGGCCTTGGCGATCTCAACTCCAGGCGAGGGGCGAACGACTTGGGTGGGGACTGATTTGCCGACCAAATCACTCAATCGCGCTTCCGCTTCTTGGCCCTTGCGCTCCTTATCTTTCCCCCATACGTCGGTGGTTCCCAGGATGACACCAGCGGCGAAGCTGCCGACGTATATCAAACCTCGAACCTTCCAATCCTGAGCGCTCGCGTCCGAATGGAGACGGGTGAGCAAAGCGAATGCGACTAGCGCTATAGCAAGGATTTTCATAATTTATCCTCCCTCTTCGATATAGCGGAGATGCGGGCAAATGCAAAATGCAGGGCGAATGGAGTGCACATTCAGTTGCCCTAGCTGTTCTTTCAGGGCCGTCAGCGACTTGATAAGCTCCGGAGTCGCCAATGTGCGCAAGAAATTACCGAGATTGTAGCTCTGTGCGGGCCTCGTGTTCTTCGCGCGTGATGACATCGCCGCGTTCGACATCGGCCAGGGCTTCATCGACGAAAGGTATCGCCCAAGCAAGATCGTCGCTCTCCTCGGCGGCGCGCTCGGCGATTCGTTCGCCGATAAGCTGCCGCGCGGCCTCCTCGATCGACGAAAAGTCGCCATGCGCGACGTGGGCCTTCAGCCACGCCTCTTGTTCCCGAGTGAGAGTGATCGTCATGGCGATTTTCGTAGCATGAAAGGGAGGAATGCAAAAGGCCCGCCGCAAACCCTTTGATACGCGCCCGGTTCGGCCCATATTGGCGGCATGGGCAAAGCTCCTTCCCGGAAAAAAGGTTCTTCCCGCGCGAAGGCCGCGCGGCCCGAGGTCACGCCGCTTAGCGAACACCTTGCCGCGCTGCTCAATCCGGCGCTGAACGAGCGCCAGCCTGGCGTCTCCGAGGCGCCGCAAGCGCCGTATGATCCGGCGCACTCCAAGCCCCTGCACCACCCTCCCGGGATGAACGGCGTCGCGGCCACCGTGGAATCGCTAAAGGAACTGCTCGCGCTGGGCGATCCCAACATCCGGGAAAAAAAGCCCTGGACGCCGCATCGGCCGCCGCGTCCGGACAAGTCTGAAGGCGGCCAAAGATTTCGTGTTGTCTCCGAGTTCGAGCCCGAGGGCGACCAGCCCGGCGCCATCGACGAGCTCGTCAAGGGCATCGACGCGCAAGAGCGCGACCAGGTGCTTTTGGGCGTCACGGGCTCGGGGAAAACCTTCACCATGGCGCAGGTGATCGCGAAGACCAACCGCCCAGCCCTGATTCTCGCGCCCAACAAGACGCTCGCGGCGCAGCTTTACGGCGAGTTCAAAAGCTTTTTTCCGGACAACGCGGTCGAATATTTTGTTTCGTACTATGATTATTACCAGCCGGAAGCCTATGTGCCGCGCACCGACACCTATATCGAAAAGGAAAGCTCGATCAACGAGCAGATCGACCGCATGCGGCATGCGGCCACGCGCGCGCTGTTAGAGCGCGACGACGTGATCATTGTCGCGTCCGTTTCCTGCATCTATGGCATTGGCTCGGTCGAGACCTATACGGCGATGACTTTTACGGTAAAACTTGGCGAAAAAATCGACCAGCGCCAGCTCATCGCCGATATGGTCGCGCTGCAATATAAGCGCTTGGCGCTGGATTTTTCGCGCGGCACCTTTCGGGTTCGCGGCGACACCATCGAGCTGTTCCCGGCCCACTACGAAGATCGCGCCTGGCGCATTGGCTTTTTTGGCGATTCGATCGAAACGATCGCCGAATTCGATCCCCTGACCGGCAAAAAGGCGCAAGACCTCGAATTCATAAAAGTCTACGCCAATTCGCATTATGTCACGCCGCGCCCGACCCTTCTGCAATCGATCAAGGGCATCAAGGC
>JBOHJU010000236.1:0-4553 GCA_050728755.1 Methylocella sp. | reverse complement strand
AAACCCAAGCCCGAAATAGGTAACGACAAGCGCAATTACCTGTCCGAGCAGAGCCAGCCAGCGCAATGTGACGAGCGTATCGACGCGCAGCCGCCGCGAGCGCCCGCCGAGGTCGATGTCGAGTAATTCGGCCATGATACCCGCTTACACTGGTCAACATCGAAGTAACAGGGCTGGCGCGAGGCGCCAGCGGCGATCCGCCGGCAAGGGCGCTTTTCCACCGGGCGATGTTTGGGTCTTGCGGGATTTTTGCCGCCGCCGCCGCGATTTTGCTTAAGATGGGCAGAGCATCCGATTCAATCCCCCATGCGCCTCGACTGGAACGACATCAAGGCCCGCGCGGCGAACTTCGCCGGCGAGTGGAAGGACGCCCGCTACGAGCGCGGCGAAACCCAGACTTTCTACAACGAATTTTTCGAGCTGTTCGGCGTCACGCGCCGCCGGGTGGCGAGTTTCGAGCACGGCGTCAATTTGCCGGAAAAGAAGCGAGGTTTTCTCGACCTTTTTTGGAAGGGCAAGCTTCTGGTCGAGCAGAAATCGGCGGGGCGCAGCCTCATCCCAGCACGCGCGCAGGCGCTCGATTATTTTCCGGGCCTCAAGGAGCACGAGCTGCCGCGCTATATTCTCTTGTCGGATTTTCAAAATTTCGAGCTTTACGATCTCGACATCGCGCCGGACCGGCCGGTGTGCTTCCGGCTTCACGATCTACCGGATCATGTGCAGGACTTCGGCTTCATCGCCGGCCAGGAGCGGCGGGTTTTCCGCGACCAAGATCCTGTAAATATTCTCGCGTCCGAAATCATGGGTGCGCTGCACGACGCGCTGGACGACGCGGGCTACCGCGGCCACAAGCTCGAACGCTTCCTGGTGCGCCTTTTGTTTTGCCTCTTCGCCGACGACACCGGCATTTTCCAGCCGCTCGGCATTTTCGAGGAGTTTATAAAAGACCGCACGCGCGAGGATGGCGCGGACCTCGGCCCGATGCTCACGAAACTTTTCGAGGTTCTCGACACGCCGGAAGAGGAGCGCGGCACAAGGCTCGATGCCGATCTCGCCCGCTTTGATTACATAAACGGCGAGCTTTTCCATGAGCGCCTGCCGCTGCCCGATTTCGACCGCGCCATGCGCGACAAGCTCTTGTACGCCTGCGGCTTCAACTGGGAGAAAATCTCGCCCGCGATCTTTGGCTCGCTGTTTCAATCGGTCATGGACAAGGTTGCCCGCCGCAGGCAGGGCGCTCATTACACCAGCGAGAAAAACATTCTGAAGGTGATCGAGCCGCTGTTTCTCGACGATCTTCGCGCGGAATTCGCGCGGCTTAAGGCACGCAAGGATACGGGCCGGAGGAAGGCGTTGGAGGATTTTCATGCGAAACTCGGCGGCCTCACTTTTTTCGATCCGGCCTGCGGCTGTGGAAATTTTTTGGTCATCGCCTATCGCGAATTGCGTGAACTCGAAATCGCGGTTTTGAAGGAACTCCATCCCGGCGAGCAGCGGGTTACCGACATCGGCTTCTATACGAAGGTCGATGTCGATCGTTTTTACGGCATCGAGATTTCCGAATTTCCCGCCCGGATTGCCGAGGTCGCGATGTGGATGATGGACCACATCATGAATGCGCGGCTCTCCGCGGCCTTTGGCGAAAGTTTTGTGCGCATACCTCTAAAGACTTCGCCGAATATTGTTAATGCCGACGCGCTGGAGACAGATTGGGCGGACGTGCTCGCGCCGGAAAAATGCTCCTACATTCTCGGCAATCCGCCGTTTGGGGGGCAAAGCTATCAGTCGGCGCAACAGCGTGATCAGATGCGCCGAGTAATTGACGCTAAGAGCGGGCGGGCGGGATCGCTCGACTACGTCTGTGCATGGTTGCTCAAGGCCGGCGACTATGTCCGGCGCGGCGAGCCTCACCGCCCTCATCCTGAGCGAAAGGAAGCCCAAGGTTCTATTGCGAGCGCAGCGATCCGCGCAGCGGACGCAATGGAAGTGGGCGACTGGAGAGAGGCGCGAAGCGCCGTCTCGAAGGATGCGGCGCGGCCCTCGCCCTTCGAGACGCTTGCTGCGCAAGCTCCTCAGGGTAAGGGCCTTGGTTTAAGGCCGCCGCGGATCGGCTTCGTCGCGACGAATTCCGTCACGCAAGGCGAGCAGGTGGCGCAGCTCTGGCCTTTGCTGTTCGATCGCTACGGACTCGAAATCGCCTTCGCGCATCGCACTTTTGCGTGGATGAGCGACGCCAAGGGAAAGGCCCATGTCCATTGCGTCATCATTGGGCTAACGCGGCGCGACGACGAGCCGAAGGAGAAAAGACTCTTTTCCTACGACGAGATCAAGGGGGATCCGAAGGAAAGCCGCCATGCGGCGGTGTCACCGTATCTCTTCGACGCGAGCAGCCTCGCGGACCGGCATCTCGTTGTTCGCGAGAAACGGACGCCCCAGCAAGGTGCACCGTCACTGCGAATGGGCTGCAAAATCGTTGACGATGGGAATTATCTTTTCAACGCAGAAGAACGAGCATCTTTTCTTTCTAAGGAACCGGTTGCCGATCGCTATATCCGGCCGTTCCCGGGCTCGGAGGAATTCATAAATGGGTCGGAACGCTGGGTGCTCTATCTCGGTGGCGCAAGACCAGATCAACTTCGGCGAATGCCCTTGGTCATGGAGCGCATAGCCAAAGTTCGCGCTTTTCGTGAAAAGAGCAAAAAGCCGAAGACAAGAGAGCTTGCCCTTGCACCCACGCTATTTGAGGTCACGACGGTGCCCAACGGACCGTTCCTTGCCTTTCCGGAAGTCAGTTCGGAACGTCGTGATTATGTCCCTATCGGTTGGTTGACGCCGCCAACAATTCCGAGCAACAAGCTTCTCGTGTTTCAAACCCAGGACCGATTTCTTTTTGGAATATTGTCTTCAAAGATGCACATGGCGTGGTTGCGCTGTATTGGTGGAAGATTGAAGAGCGATTGCCAATATTCTCCAGGGATCGTCTACAATCCCTTCCCGTGGCCGCAGCTTGACGATGCCGCCAAAGCAAAACTCGAAAAGCTTGCGAAATCCGTGCTCGACACCCGCGCGGCGCACGAGGGCGCGACGCTCGCCGATCTTTACGATCCTGACGTCATGCCGGAGGATCTGCGCAAGGCGCATCGCGCGCTCGACGAGGCGGTCGATAGGCTCTATCGCAAGGAGCCTTTTGCGAGCGACCGCGAGCGCGTGGAGCACCTCTTCGGTCTTTACGAAAAACTCACCGCGCCGATGCTCGCCGCCGCCGCAAGACCCAAGCGCGGCCGGAAAAAGTGAAGGCCCGCTGGCGCGTTCGAGCCGGGCTGTAACGAGGCCGCGATTATTTCCTAAGAATTAATATTAACCTACGAAGACGTCCTTGAGCGAATGCCCGAACTATTACTTTCAACAAATTAAGTATTGTTAACGCGCTCAAATCGTAAAAATTGTCTTTACTTCATATTTGATTTACTGAATCATATAAAGCTTGGATTCAGTGTGTTGCTTAAACCGGTTTTCATTTATGGCGCGTATTTGAGTTACATGAACGCGCCGGCGGGCATGCCGCCACAACGCTAAAGACGAGGTTAATGCTATGACGAGTGCCCTGAGAAGCGAGGCCGCGCAGCCTCGCGCCGACCGGTTCGCAGAGGTCCGGCCCGCCTATCTTGAGGCCTTGACGCTTGTCGAGAGGCTGCATCGCCGCCTTCTCGACGTCATCAAGGACGAATTCGACCGGCGCGGCCGCAGCGACGTCAATCCCGTGCAGGCCTTGCTGCTCTATAATATCAGCGACAAGGAATTGACCGCCGGCGAATTGCGCACGCGCGGCTACTACCTCGGCTCGAACGTCTCTTACAACGTCAAGAAGCTGGTCGAAACCGGCTATCTGCACCATTCCCGTTCGCGCATCGACCGCCGCGCCGTGCGAATCAGTCTGACCGATAAGGGCAGGGACATCCACGCCGTCGTTTCCGCGGTGTATGAAAAGCATGTCGCCACGGTGGAGCAAATCGGCGGGATCAGCGCCGGCGAGTTTTCGAGGCTTAACCAATCGCTGGTCCGGCTCGAACGTTTTTGGACAGATCATATAAGGTACCGGCTGTGATGCGCGGGACGCAATGCTAAAGCCGAAGATTAAGCTTGACTGCGCGAGTCGTTGGCCCGGGTTATTTTGGACGCAGTAATTTTTTGAACTTAATCGCCACAAATTCGCCGTCCTGTTTGTGCCTTTGTCACCATTGCGGCGCCAGCTTCGAAAGAAGAACAGTCAGGCACGCGGCATTGTCTTGCGTCTGGGTGCTTGATAGGTCTTCAAGAAGCACTTCAGGTCCTCAAAAAGCTCCTCCAGACCGATGACGCCGCAGGCCGCGAGGCGCAGGCCGCGAGGCCCGGCCGTGCCGGATCGTCTCAGGCCGAGTGCGGTCCGTGCGAGTGCCGGGTCACACGCCCGCCGCAGGAGGATTGGGAGACCGTTGTACTGGAGGCCAAGGCATTGGGATTCGGAACGAAAAAAGGTTTGTTGCGCCGGCCGTATCATCATTTTTACCTTATTG
>JBOHJU010000235.1:0-4575 GCA_050728755.1 Methylocella sp. | reverse complement strand
GCCTACACCGTTGAAATCGCCAACCAGGGCAATATGACCGTGCAGCTCACCGCCCGCCACTGGAAGATCACCGATGGCAACGGCAAGCTCGAGGAAGTGAAAGGTGCGGGCGTCGTCGGCGAACAGCCGGTTTTAAAGCCTGGCGAAACCTTTCGTTACACGTCGGGAACCACTATGACGACCCCATCCGGCATCATGACTGGGACCTATCGAATGGTGAACGAGAAGGGCGATGTTTTCGAGGCGGAAATTCCCGTCTTCTCGCTCGATTCTCCTTACGCGCGGCGCGTTCTCAACTAACCCGCCGCCGCATTTACGGGCGCGGCCTGGGCGTCTAGGATTGGTGAAGCCGCCGGTCATGCCGCAAGCGACCCACGTGCCGGACGAAAGGCTTGACGCGACGCTCAACATGCTTGAGCGTCTGATCGCTTTCGATACGGAAAGCGCGAAATCCAACCTCGGCCTCGTCGCCTTTGTCGAGGATTACCTCAAATCTCTGGGCGTTGCCTATGTGAATTTCCCCAACACCGCTGGCGACAAAGCGGCGCTGTTTGCGAGCGTCGGCCCGAACCGCGATGGCGGGATCGTCTTGTCGGGACACACCGATGTGGTCTCCGTGGAAGGCCAGACCTGGACCAGCGACCCTTTCAAGTTGCGCCGTGACGCGGGCCGCGTTTATGGCCGCGGCGCCTGCGATATGAAGTGTTTTGACGCAATCTGTCTTGCCATGATCCCGGAATTCCAGCAGGCTCGCTTGGCCTCGCCTGTCCATATTCTTCTGAGCTATGACGAAGAGACCACCTGCCGCGGTCCGCTCGACGCGATCGCGCGGTTCGGCGCCGGTCTGCCTCGCCCCGGCGCCGTGTTTGTCGGCGAGCCCACTTCGATGCAAGTGGCGGATGCGCACAAAAGCGTCGCGGGCTACTCCACCGCCGTGCACGGCCATGAGGCGCATTCTTCGAAGCCGAGTCTCGGCGCGAGTGCCGTCGAGGCGGCTTGCGATCTCGTCAACGAACTCTATCGCTTTGGCGGCGAGCTCGCGGCGAGCGGCGATCCGTCCGGACGCTTCGATCCTCCGGCATCCACCGTCCATGTCGGCATGATCCACGGCGGAACGGCGCGGAATATTCTCGCCAGGCTTTGCGCCTTCCGATGGGAGTTTCGTGCTCTCCCCGGCGTCGAACAGAACCTGGCGTTCCGGCGGCTTGAGGAGTATGCCGCCCGTGCCATGACTCCAAAACTCATGCGCTACGCCAAGGACGCTTTTATCGAAACCGTAACAGAGGTCGAGGTTCCAGGGCTCAAGCCGGAAAGTAATTCGATGGCCGAGAGCTTGGCCCTAAAGCTCGCGCAATCAAATCGCACGATCGCCGTGCCCTTCGCCTCGGAAGCAGGCCAGTTCCAATTGGCCAATGTGCCGACGGTCGTCTGCGGTCCCGGCTCGATCGGCCAGGCGCATCAGCCGGACGAATATATCGAGATCGTGCAGATCGAGGCATGCATCGCCTTCATGGGTAGGCTAGCTGCCGAATTGAGCTGATTTTTCCGCGCGCGGAGCCCCTCTCGTTACTCCAGTGCCGGTAGAGTTCTCCGGGGCATTGCGAAGACCGGGAATCACTGCGTCCAGGATGACACGAATCCCTTGCCTTTCGGCCGCCAACGCCTTATGTGAACACTGTATCTACATAACGTAGATACACGGACATTAACAAGGGAGAGGAGTAAGCTGATGACCCAAGGAACCAGAATATGGATTTTGAATGGGATGAGGAAAAGCGCCTCAAGAACATCGAAAAACACGGCATCGACTTCCTCGACGCGGACATCTTGTTTGGCAATCCGCACTTAGTCGCGCCAGGAAAGATGGTTGACGGAGAACAGCGTTGGTTGGCGACCGGCATGATCGATGAGGTTTATGTTACGGCTGTTTTCGCCCGGCGCGACCCGGTCATTCGCATGGTCTCAATGCGGAGTGCAAGAAATGGCGAAAGACAAAGGCATCAGGAGGTTTTCGGAAACTGACCTAGAAGAGCGGCGGGCTCGCGGCGAAAGCCGCACGGACCTGGTCCGTGTCCGGGCGAAGACGGCGGAAGAGCGAGAGCGCGATATTGCCAGCGACCCCGATTTTAGCGGCGTGCCCGAGGATTGGTACAAGAGCGCCGAGGCGGTTATGCCTACCCCAAAGAAGCTGCTATCTCTCCGGCTCGACAGCGACGTTGTCGATTGGTTCAAGCAGCAAGGCCCCGGTTATCAGACTAGGATCAATGCGGTATTGCGCGCCTTTGTTGCGCGGACGGCGAAAAGGCGAGCCTGAGGCGGCCGTTCGGTCCTTCGATTCCACGGAACTTGCGGAACCGACCATGCGTTTGTGTTCGCAATAGAAGGGGTTCCGCGGGGAGGAGAGCGCAATGGTTCGTCGGATCGGGAAAATTCTCGCAGCGGCGTTGACGCTCGGGTTCGGCCTCGAGGCCTCGTTCGCGCCGGGCGTGACGCCGGGGGTCATGAGCGAAGCTTTTGCCTTTGGGCACGGCGGCGGCGGCGGTCACTTCGGCGGTGGCGGTCATCCCGGAGGTTTCGGCGGGGGACACTTCGGCGGCGGTCATTTCGGCGGCTTCGGCCATTTCGGCGGCGGCCATTTCGGCGGCGGTCATTTCGGCGGGCACTTCGGCAGGCACTTCGGCGGCGGTCATTTCGGCGGTCACTTCGGCGGGCACTTCGGCAGGCACTTCGGCGGCGGTCACTTCGGCGGCGGTCACTTCGGCAGGCACTTTGGCGGTCACTTCGGCAGGCACTTCGGCGGCGGTCACTTCGGCAGGCCCTTTGGCGGTCACCGTTTCGGCGGGGGCCATTTCGCCGGCGGACGCGGGTTCGGCGGTGCTGGCGGCCCCGGCCGCCGAATGGGCTTCGCCCATAATGGATTCGGCGGCCGCGGATTGGGCCGATTCAACGGCGTCCATGGCTTCGATCCGCACGGATTCAATCGCAACGCCTTCGGCGGCATGGCCGGATGGAATGCTTGGGGCAACAATTACTGGGGTGCCGGCTGGAACGATTGGGGCAGCGGATGGGGTTATTGGGCAGGCCCGGTCTTCTGGCCTTTCTTTTTCGGCGACGCGCTGACGTACGCGCTCTGGCCGTATGCCTTCTACGATCCGTTCTTTGCCTACGGGCCCGACTTTTTATTGACCAGCATCTTCTGGCCGGGACCCTTGGTGTCGCCCTATTACGCCTACAATCCTTATGACTATGGGGAAAGCCCGTATTATTCCTACGGGGAAAACAGTCTGTTCAACATCTACGGCAACGCCGCTTATGCCAACGGCTACGCCTATAACGGCTACTATGGGGGGGGCCGCCGGCATCATCGCCATCATCGGCATTATGCGGCCCGCTCCGCGACGCATGCTAATCTTGGGGCCGAGTCGGACAACGCCTTGACCTGCGGCGGCTTGGCGCCCGGTGTCGTGAGCCTGCCGATCGACCAGATCGAGCGGGCGATCCGGCCTACTGATGCGCAGGTCGCGATGCTGAACGATCTTAAGGCGGCGTCCGCAAAGGCCGACAACATCTTGCGGGATTCGTGCCCAACTGAAGTCCCGCTCACGCCGCTCGGGCGGTTTGACGCGGTCGCGGCGCGGATCCAGACGATGGTTCAGGCTGTCCAGATCCTGCGCCCGCCCCTCTCGGCGCTCTACAATTCTTTGGATGACGAGCAGAAAGTTCGATTCGCCGCCATCGGCGCGCAAGCCAAGTATCGGCGCGCCAGAATTGCCCGCGAGGAATCCCCTGCGAGCGATCTCGGCGGTCTGTGCAAGCAACAGACAAGGAACTTCACGCAATTGCCGGTGCAGCGCGTCGAGGAGCTGATCAAGCCGACCGAGCAGCAGAATGCCGATTTCGACGCGCTAAAATCGGCCTCGGCCAAGGCCGCCGCGGACCTCGATGCGTCCTGCCCGGCTAACATGCCGGAGACATTGACGGGCCGGCTCGATGCAGTGGCCAAACGCCTCGACGCCCTAGCCGACGCGGTCAACACCGTGAAACCGGAGCTGACCGATTTCTACGACTCGTTGACCGACGAGCAGAAGGCGCGCTTCAACGTGATCGGCCGTGCCTCACCTACGGCTACGCCGCAAGAGGAAACGAAATCCGGGGGCTGAGAACGTCCGCCGGAGGGGGCGGTGAATGAGTCGATCATCGCAGCCGCGTTCTTTCGCGAGGCTAGTCAGCTTGTCGCAAAGCGGCATCCGTGCTACCCGCAGCCGCGGGAGATTCTTTCACGATGGCTGACGGACAAGGCAACGGCAACGGCGCGCAGGCGGGCATCGCGCCTTCGATCAACGCGATGGTGCAATACACCAAGGACTTCTCATTCGAGAACCCGAACGCGCCGCGCTCCCTGGGGCCGCAAGAGAAAGCTCCGAATATTTCGATCCAGGTCAATGTCAATGCGCGGCAAGTCGCGGATGCCGACTTCGAGGTGAATATTTTGCTCGAGGGGTCGGCGGGGGAAGGCGCCGGTCTTCTTTTCAAGTTCGAGCTCGACTATGCCGGTCTGTTCCGCCTGCGCAATAT
>JBOHJU010000234.1:0-4652 GCA_050728755.1 Methylocella sp. | reverse complement strand
ACAATTGTTTGCGCGGCCTGCATCAAGGGGATGCGCGCGCGCCGCGCATGATTGTGCAGGACCTGCAAGGTGGCGTCGCCGAGGCCGCGTTTTGGCAGGTTGAAGATGCGCTCGAAGGCAAGATCGTCGGCGGGCTGCGCGGTGCAGCGCAGATAGGCGGTCGCATCTCGGACCTCGGCGCGCTCGTAGAATCTTGGACCGCCGATCACCCGGTAGGGCAGGCCAAGGGTGATAAACCGCTCCTCGAATTCGCGCATCTGGAACGACGCGCGGACAAGAATGGCGATCTCGTCGAGGGCATGGCCCTTGCGCTGAACTTGCTCGATCTCTTCGCCGATCACGCGGGCTTCTTCCTCCGAATCCCAGACCCCGGTGACGGTTGGCTTCTCGCCAACTTCGCCATCGGTGAAGAGGGTTTTTCCGAGCCGCCCCTCGTTATGCGCGATCAAGCCCGCCGCGACGCCAAGGATATGCCCGGTCGAGCGGTAATTGCGTTCCAGCCGGATGATTTTCGCGCCCGGAAAATCGGTCTCGAAGCGCAGGATGTTATCGACCTCGGCGCCGCGCCAGCCATAGATCGACTGATCGTCGTCGCCGACGCAACAGAGATTTTGGCGCCCCTGCGCGAGCAGCCGCAGCCACAAATACTGGGCCGTGTTGGTGTCTTGATATTCATCGACGAGCATATAGCGGAACCGGTCCTGATAAAGTTTTAGGACCTCGGGATTTTCGCGAAAAAGACGCACGGATTCCAGCAAAAGGTCGCCAAAATCGGCGGCGTTAAGAATTTTTAGCCGTTCCTGGTAGAGCTTATAAAGCGCGGCGCCCTTGCCGTTGGCAAAGGCGGCAGCTTCCCCCGTTGGCACGTGCGAAGAATCGAGGCCGCGATTCTTCCAGCTGTCGATCTGATGCGCGAGCGCCCGCGCGGGCCAGCGCTTGTCATCGATGTTTTCGGCTTGCAGCACCTGTTTCAACAAGCGGATTTGGTCGTCCGTGTCGAGAATGGTGAAGCCCGGTTTCAGACCCACAAGCTCGGCGTGGCGGCGCAAAATTTTTGTCGAAATCGCATGAAAGGTGCCAAGCCACGGCATGCCTTCCGCGACCGGCCCGGCAAGGGTTCCGACCCGCTCCTTCATTTCCCGCGCGGCCTTATTGGTGAAGGTCACGGCGAGGATTTCATGCGCGCGGGCGCGGCCTTGCGCGAGGATATGCGCGATTCTTGTGGTCAGCACGCGGGTCTTGCCCGTCCCCGCGCCGGCCAGCACGAGAAGCGGGCCGGCGATCGCCTCGATCGCTTTCCGCTGCTCGGCGTTGAGCCCGTCGAGATAGCGGCGAGGCCGCGCGCGGGCGGCGATTCCCAGCGGCACGGGCGCCTCAGGTAGGCCAAGCGAAAGAGCGTTGGTCAAGGTATTGCGGCTCCTCTATGTCTCAAATGGGAATGCCCCCCGCGAAAGCGAATCATGCGGCGTGTCTGCATTATGCGCCAAATTGGCTGGCGCCCAAGCATCGCTTTTCATGGCGGGACGCGGCCGCCGAGTGGCTTTGCGGGCCGCCATCCTACGGCAAGGCGTCCTCGTCTTCAGCTTCATCAAGATCAAGGATAGCTTGCGTTTGGCGAGGGGCGATATTCCGGGCGGTGAGGCCCGGTTCGCGGGCAAGCAATTCGCGAATAGGGGCGAGGCTCGGGAGGCCAAGTGCGGCCGATATTGCGTCGTCGATTCGGCGGCGATTCGGATCGTGGTCAAGATGCGAAACGGCATCGAGTCCTTGTGTAGCGAGATCGTCGTAAGCGGCGGATAGTTGTTGGAGCTGAGCTGGGACTAGCATGCGAACATCGAGCACGGGCATAGCCTTCCAAGCTGGTTGTTTCATCTGCATCCATACACCCTGGGTGATGACGCGTCGCCCGAAAAACATAAGCACGGAAACGCTGGCGTTGAGCCAAAGCAAAAGAGCCTTTTCCTGTTCCGTCGATAAGTCCGGTGCGCGCAATGCCCACCATGTATTGCCAAGAACCTCTGTGCCAAAACCGACTGCAAGGACGCGATGGGTATTGCTTCGTAATCGCTCCACCAAGAGAATTCGGCCCGCCCGCTCCCAAAGATGCGGGCCGTAGTCTGGTCGTCGTGGAGACTCATGCGACACTAACAGCCGTGAATTTGGCTCCTGGCGAATCGTGGTGACTTCCCCCGATTCATGTCCCCAAAAGCCGGGGTACGGCGACCAATCATCGGTTGAAACGTTAAATCCCTCATGGATGCGCTTACGATCTGGGCCGAGCGCACCAAGAGCATCAAGACGACAGATCGGCAGTGCATGGATATTCGAGTCCCCGGGGATTCGGAACTCTCCATGCTGGAGGCTCCAGCACGCTCTGAGCAATTCAGTCTGAGCAAACAGAGCGCCCGTCCAGTTCTCCTTCCCGTCCGCGTGTGGAAGGCTGACTATCTCGCCAAGCTTGCCGCTCATGGCAGAAATTGTTGTCAGGCCGACACTCTCGATCGTGACAGGGTCTTGCAAATGAACAATTCTATTGGCGAGGTCGATGGCCTCATGAATGGAGCGTGGGTTTCGCCAAAGGTTGATGAAGATAGTTCGACCGGCCCGTTCAGTCGACTCTCGTTTTCGAGCGATGAACAAAATATCAGAACAGTCTGCATTCTCTGAGAAGCTAGGGCGTTCCGCGTCGTGGCTCGCTACCACCGTTTCGAGGTGGTAGCATCCAGCGATCAGCTCTCGCGTAATGGCCCATGCTTCACCAGAAACAATTGCCGCCGGAATCACGAACGCGAGCCTGGCATCTTTTTTCTTGAGGTGACGATCTGCAAGCGCGACAAAGACGCTTCCTAACCCAGCCGTCACGCTGGCGTTGATCGCGTTCATACGCAAACGCCGCTTGAGTTCTGTTTGCATTCTGCCGCGCTCATCCGGAAGCGAGCCGAAGAGCAGATTCCCCCCGACGCTTCGCACGAAGGGTGGATTCATCACGCATAGGTCAAGCTCTGGCACCGTGGCTTTCGTTGTCACACTCAATGAAGCGCCCGTTCGGACGGATTCGAGCTTCGAATAATCGAGCGCCATCTGTGTCTTGATCTCGTCCGTTTCCAAAAAGTCGAGACTGCCGAGGCGAACATCTCCGCGATCCATGCCGAGGGGCAATACATAAAGATTCATTTTGACGAACGTGACCTCAGGGGCAAGCATTGCAAGAGTCGATGCAGTCAGATGCAATGCTGAAGGAAGGACATCGCAACCATGAAGGACATTCTCCATGAGCGCGCGATGCAAGGTGAATAGGTCTTTAACTTCAAGTGGCAGGACTTTTTTCGCGCGTGTCCGAATATAGGCGTCCGATAAAGCTTGTGCAGAGGCCATAAGCAGCGTGCCGGTGCCACATGCCAGGTCGGCTACTTTGAATAATGCAAGCTCGACGGGATCGCCAAAGTCCTGTGGCCAATTGGCGGCTAGAGCGAGCTTAAGGAGAAGCGTCGCGGACGGGACCGACGTGTAATAGGTTCCAAGGTATTTGGCGTGATGTAAGAGCCAATGATAAATGCGGCCCATAAGATCATGGCGAAGCGCTGCCTGTTGCGAACAAATCGATATCGCTTCTTTCAGGAGAGCATCGACCGCGAGCTTCGAATAGCTGGGAAGTTCGTTTAAAATGCGCTCCCCAAGCTGGAAAATGGGGACATAGTTGATGATTTCCCAAACCCATTTCCAATGCTTGGCCGTGGCTCCCACGAGATCTTTCTCATTTGCGAGTTTGCGAAGTGACGTGATCCGGCCATCTGTCTCCGCAAGCTGCTCTTGAAAAATGAAGGCATTCGCGAGCACAAGAGCGGAAACCTTCGAAGCGGTTTCACGGCGGTCGCGTGCCTTCTCGTTTGTTTCTCCCTTGGGCGGGGCAAACCCGAGTATGTCCGACAGCCGGTCACATGCACCTAGCTGCCCCTCCCATAGCTTTGCGACGCCCTCCAGTTGCATTGAAAGCGATTTCGCTGTCTCTTCAACAATGTCATCCTTGGTAAGAGCCTCTTGGGCGCGCCGCAACGCGTCCATGATTGAAGCAGGCGCCCCCTCGGACCAATCCGTATCGTGCGTCTCGGCGACGATCCGGTATTTTAGCTGCGCCGTCTTGAGGAGATCGATGATTTTGGTGGTTGGCGCATTGCGGAGCGCGAGCGGATAGACGGCAGCGGCGGCAATGTGTGCGATGCCAGCGCGGACGCGCTTGCGGGCATCTTCAAGAACGACTACCTCGGCGCTCGGGTGGTCCGCGAACTTGCCCTCGATGACGACGCGAAGGCCCCGAAGTTGAAAGAGCACATCCGGCCAGTGGCCGGCCAAGCCCATGGATTGTCTCGGCGTCGGCAGTCACGCCAAGTCCGGAGATGAGGATTGCGAGCTGGGTGTTTACTACTTCTTCGCGGTTGCGCTGTTTAGCCATAGGTCCAATCTGGCAGAGTCTTCGAATCAGGCGCAAAAAAAGCAAACCTAAAAGGTAAACCTTATCGCAATTTTCCGCTCGCGCCAAATCCCCAATTCACACCTCGCCTCGCCTTGCGGATGTACGTTTGCCCAAAAGTCAATCGTACCTATGTGGACGGCCTCGGATGGCAAGCACTTTCTTGCTTCGAACGACTCGGTTG
>JBOHJU010000233.1:0-4658 GCA_050728755.1 Methylocella sp. | reverse complement strand
ACGCCAGGCTTGCGGCGTGCCCGTCATATCCGGCAGATGCGGCAATTGCCAAGCGCGAGGCGTGTATTCTTCTTGGGTTGGTGGAATATCGAACGTGTGATGCAGCCAGCCATACCAGCCGGGCGGGGTCATAGAGCCCTCGCTCTCGCCCGCGTAAATCACCCAACGGCGCTCGAAGCCCAGCGCCTTGTCGATTTTCCGCCCGCGGTAATAACGGTTGCCGAATTCGTCTTTTCCGACGAATTCGCCGAAGAGCAATGTATGGAGCGCCGTATTGAGGGTCTGGCCGTGCCACCAGGTGAAAAGCCGGAAAAACCATTTCATGGGGTTCATTTGCCTTCGACGTTGCGGGGGCGGTCCAGTCGGCACCGGGCGTTTATGACCGCGCCGGGGCGTGCTGTCCAGAGCGCCTGACAGCGCTGGCAATAAGAGGACGCTCTGCCGTCTGTGGATACCCGCGCACAGCCGTAAATCATGCCTGATTTTCACAAGCGACTTTTGAAGAGGTAAAGCCATTTGTTTTCAATGGCCTGGGTTTTTTATAGGTCTTGAATTGTGCATGGGGCTTCCGGCGCGCCCAGCCGAACGGCCTCGGCTAACCCAGCAAGTAAAAGAAAAGGGGCGACCGAAGCCGCCCTTTTCACATTTCTCGGCTTGGATCACGCAGCGCGTTCGAGATGACGTTGTTCGGCGTCTGTCAACGTAAGTGCGAGCTTCGCCTTAATAAACGCCTTCGTCGCGGCGCGCGCCTGACGATTCGAGAGAACCGAGCCGCCGACGATGCAGATGTTCTCCCATTCAGGGTTCTTCTTCGACCAGTTGATGCCCACTAGGGGCATCAAACTGAACTGCCACCCCTCCGAGGCCATCAGATCGACACCGAGGCCTCCCAGAGCGCGCAAAACGGTCGAGTGCGACGAGATTCTCTCCTGCCGAAGTTCAATCGCGCGCTTCCGCCCGGAAAGAACCGTGGACCAGTCCGGCATGTGATTAGCGACTACTGTCCAATAGTCCACGAGCAACCCCGCGTTGGTCACAATGTCGTTCTTCTCGTATGCCTTTAGCAGTTCGGCATTCGCGTCATAAAGAGCAGCGAGCGTGAAGAGCTTGGTCGACTTCGTTTCGAGAGACACTCTTTCCTTATCGGTGAGCTCCTTGAAAACTGGCATTTTCTCAATCATGGCTAGCGTGGCGGCGGCGATCTCGTCCCGCTTATCAAAGAGTATGTCCAGCGACTTCGAAGTTTTTTGTACAAAGCGGTTCAGGTCGGAGAACATCTGTTGCACCCGGTCGGTGCTCTCCCAAGGGAAAAGAAGAACCGAAAGGGTGTCCTCCTTAAAGGGAAGCGAGGCATCCTTGAGCGCCCGCACGATACCGGCTGCGCGGTGCTGACCGTCATTAATAATCAGCTCGTCCCCGAGCCGGAGCTTCAGCAGACCGATATTCGCGCCGGAAGCGAAGGGCTCGAACTTCGGTTCCGACTTGTAGGACGCGGTGATCGAAGAGAACAAATAATCTTCCTCATTCTCAGTGATGTATGCCGCGAGGTCTGGCACGCGCTTCTCATTGAGTACCCGCTGCTCGCGATCCTCTGGGCTGATGCCCGCCCAGTCCGTGAACTTAAAAAATTGAGGAACCGCGTTCATCGGCATTAGGCAAGCGTAGTAGGTACGGCTGCCCATTTTCCCCCGCATAGCAGGTACAGAAACTTCCATCGTGATCATTGTATTCCTCCATAGAGCTCGAAGGGCCTATGAGCGACGAGCTCGCTCACTCAATGGCAACAGCTCATATCATGATAGTCACACAGCCGTGACGAAATGTCAATACAGCTCGTAAAATAATTTATGGGAGCTCTCAAGACAATGATTGGACAGCTCTGCGAAACTGCCTAGCGGCTTGGGGCCGCATCTGCGGCCACAAAATGCGCGTGATGGATCGTCACCCGTGAGCGCGGAGACGCTGCAAATAGAGTCATTTGATAAGATCGCCATAGGTGTTCTCCTCTTGGTTCCGTGGCGGCTCACAAGCGACCATGACTCCGAGCGAGAGAGCCGACTATCACTGTGATGGATACCCTGGCATAATTCTCACAAAGCAGGAGTCCGCCAAAGTCCATGCCGAGCACGCCACCGGCCTCGCTCGCTACTCTATCTAGTTTTACAATTGTTAACCGACTACCATATATTGATATTGTAGTGGATATCCAGCAAGGGTGAGTGACTCAAGGAAAGCGCTAATTCATTGTCTCTGTCCATCACATAAGAAGTTAGAGACGGGATCGGACCAATGCGAATCGAGCGGCATCACACCAAGCCTGAAAACTCCCCCTACGCGGAGATCGCGTTTCGGACGACGAAAAGCGAAATCCGCAATCCCGACGGATCGATTGTTTTCGCGCAGGGCGAGATCGAGGTTCCCTCCGCTTGGAGCCAGGTCGCGGCAGACGTGCTCGCGCAAAAATATTTTCGCCGGGCGGGGGTGCCCGCGCGGCTGAAGCGGATCGAGGAAGCCGCGGTGCCTGCTTTCCTTTGGCGCTCCGTGGCGGACGAAGAAGCGCTCGCGGCCTTGCCGGAGTCCGGACGCGATAGGGGCGAGACCTCGGCCCGCCAGGTCTTCGACCGTCTCGCCGGCGCCTGGACCTATTGGGGCTGGAAGGGCAAATATTTCGACACGGAGGCCGATGCCTCCGCCTTCTTCGACGAATTGCGCTTCATGCTGTCGCGTCAGATGGCGGCGCCCAATTCGCCGCAATGGTTCAATACCGGGCTCCATTGGGCCTATGGCATCGATGGTCCGAGCCAGGGCCACTATTATGTCGACCACGAGACCAAAAAGCTCGTCAAGTCGAAGTCGGCCTACGAGCATCCGCAGCCACATGCCTGTTTCATCCAATCCGTCGCCGACGATCTCGTCAACGATGGCGGGATCATGGATCTTTGGGTGCGCGAAGCCCGGCTCTTCAAATATGGCTCCGGCACCGGCTCGAATTTTTCCAAATTGCGCGGCGAGAACGAAGCGCTTTCCGGCGGCGGCAAATCCTCCGGCTTGATGTCGTTCTTGAAGATCGGCGATCGTGCGGCGGGCGCGATCAAGTCGGGCGGCACCACGCGGCGGGCCGCCAAGATGGTCATCGTCGATGCCGATCATCCCGACATCGAGGATTTCATCGAATGGAAAGTGAAGGAGGAACGGAAAGTCGCCGCGCTCGTCACCGGCTCGAAAATTTTGCAAAAAGCGGTCAAGGCTATTCTTCGCGCCTGCGTCAATTGCGAAGGGCGGGGCGATGATTGTTTCGATCCGGAGAAGAACCCTGCGCTAAGAAAAGAAATCAAGCTCGCGCGGCGCGCCTTTGTCCCAGACGCCTTGATCAAGAAAACCATCCAAATGGGGCGGCAGGGCCACACAAACATCGATTTCGAAGCTTTTACGGCCGATTGGGATTCGGAAGCCTATCTCACCGTCTCCGGCCAGAACTCGAACAATTCCGTCCGCGTGAGCGACGAATTTCTGCGCGCGGTCGAGGAGAATAGCGATTGGAACCTGACCCGGCGCATTGACGGCAAGCCGCATAAGTCGATGAAGGCCCGCGGTCTCTGGGACAAGATCGGCCGCGCCGCCTGGGCCTCGGCCGACCCCGGCCTGCAATATCACACGACGATCAACGATTGGCATACCTGCCCGGCGGCGGGCCCGATCGTCGCCTCGAATCCGTGCTCGGAATATATGTTTCTGGACGATACGGCGTGCAATCTCGCCTCGCTCAACCTGCTCCAGTTCCGCGACGCGGCGACAGGCGGATTCGACGTAGCCTCCTATGAACATGCGGCGCGGCTGTGGACGGTCGTGCTCGAAATCTCGGTCATGATGGCGCAATTTCCGGCCAAGGAAATCGCCAGGCTTTCGTACGACTATCGGACGCTTGGCCTTGGCTACGCCAATATCGGCGGCCTGTTGATGTCGTCCGGCATCCCTTACGACAGCATTGAGGGCCGCGCGATTTGCGGCGCGCTTTCGGCGATCATGACGGGCGTTGCCTATGCCACATCGGCGGAGATGGCGGGCGAGCTCGGCGCCTTCGATGGCTACGTGAAAAACGCGGGTGTCATGCTACGCGTGATGCGCAACCACGCCCGCGCGGCGAATGGAGAGGTCTCTGGCTATGAGGCTTTGGCGATCACGCCGGTCCCGCTCGACCATGCGGCGCTATCCAAGACATCGGATATATCCGATGTCTCAAATTTGCCCAACAAGGCGCTTGGCGAGCATGCCCGCGCCGTTTGGCAGCGCGCGGTGACGCTCGGCGAGCTGCATGGCTATCGCAACGCGCAAGTGAGCGTCGTCGCGCCGACCGGCACGATCGGCCTCGTGATGGATTGCGACACGACGGGCATCGAGCCTGATTTTGCGCTCGTCAAATTCAAGAAACTCGCGGGCGGCGGTTATTTCAAGATCATCAATCGCGCCGTGCCCAAAGGTTTACGCATACTCGGCTATTCGGCAATCGAGATCGGCGATATCGTGACCTATGCGACGGGGCATGGCTCCTTGCAAAATGCGCCGGCGATCAACCACGAGAGCCTTTCGGCGAAAGGCTTTACCGCGGAAAAACTCGCCGAATTGGAGGCGGCGCTAGCGAGCGCCTTCGACATCAAATT
>JBOHJU010000232.1:0-4659 GCA_050728755.1 Methylocella sp. | reverse complement strand
CCCTTAAGCTCTCCTGCCTCGCCCTCCTTGGCAAGGATTTCGAGCATGTCCTCGGCGGTCAGCGGTTCGAAATAGAGCCGGTCCGACGTGTCGTAATCGGTCGAGACCGTCTCGGGGTTGCAGTTGATCATGATCGTCTCGAAACCCGCCTCGCGCAGCGCGAAACTTGCATGGCAACAGCAATAATCGAACTCGATGCCTTGCCCGATCCGGTTCGGCCCGCCGCCAAAGACGACGATTTTCTGGCGCGCCGTGGGATGCGATTCGCAAGCCGGGGCCAAGCCAAAAGGCGGCGCGTAGGTCGAATACATGTAAGCCGTGGGCGAGGAAAATTCCGCCGCGCAGGTGTCGATCCGCTTGTATACCGGCCGCACGCCGAGTCTTTGGCGCAAGGCGGACACTTTTGCTTCGGGCACGCCGGCAAGACTAGCAAGACGCGCATCGGAAAAACCTGCCGCCTTCAGCGTCCTCAGGTTGGCGGCGTCGCCTGGCAAGCCATGCGCGCGAACCTTGGCTTCGAGTTCGAGAATTTCCCCGACGCGCGCGATGAACCAGGGATCGATACCGCAGGCCTCGTAAATCGCCTCTATCGGCATGCCATGCCGGAGAGCCTCCGCGACCACCAGCAGCCGGTCGGGGGTAGGGCGTCCCAGGGCGGCCCGAAGCACGTTCATGTCGTCGCCGAGGCCCAGTCCGTCGATTTCGATCTCGTCGAGACCGTCCAATCCGGTGTCGAGCGAACGCAATCCCTTTTGCAGGCTTTCGGCAAAGGTCCGGCCGATCGCCATGGTCTCGCCGACGGATTTCATCGAAATCGTCAGGATCTGCTCGGCGCCGGGAAATTTTTCAAAAGCGAAGCGCGGGATTTTGGTCACCACATAGTCGATCGAAGGCTCGAAGGACGCAGGCGTCGCGCCGCCGGTGATGTCGTTGGCGATCTCGTCCAAGGTGAAGCCGACGGCAAGCCTCGCCGCGACCTTGGCAATCGGAAACCCGGTTGCCTTGGAGGCCAGCGCCGAGGAGCGCGAGACCCGCGGATTCATTTCGATGACGACCATCCGGCCATCCTTCGGATTGACCGCGAATTGCACATTCGAGCCGCCGGTCTCGACGCCGATCTCGCGCAACACCGCGAGCGCCGCGTCGCGCATGGTCTGGTATTCCTTGTCGGTCAAGGTCAGCGCCGGGGCGACGGTGATCGAATCGCCGGTATGCACGCCCATCGGATCGATGTTTTCGATCGAGCAAACGATGATGCCATTGTCCGCCTTGTCGCGGACCACCTCCATCTCGAATTCCTTCCAGCCGAGCACGCTTTCCTCGACCAGCACCTCTCGCGTCGGCGAGGCGTCGATTCCCCGCTCCACAATGTCGATAAATTCCGCCTTGTTATAGGCGGCGCCGCCGCCGGTTCCCCCAAGGGTGAAGGACGGCCTGATGATCGCGGGCAGACCGATATCGTCGAGAACGGCAAGCGCTTGCGGCAAGGTTTTGATCTGATGCGAGCGCGGCGTTGCAAGACCGATCCGCGTCATGGCCTCGCGGAAAAGCTTTCGATCCTCGGCCATGTCGATTGCCGCGGCGCTGGCGCCGATCATTTCCACGTCGAATTTTTCGAGCACCCTCATTTTTTTCAAGGAGAGCGCGCAATTGAGCGCGGTCTGGCCGCCCATGGTCGGCAACAGCGCGAAGCCGCCGGGAATCGCGTAGCGCTCCTTGGCAATGATCTTGGCAACGATCTCCGGCGTGATCGGCTCGACATAAGTACGGTCGGCCATGTCCGGATCGGTCATGATCGTCGCCGGATTGGAATTGACGAGGACGATCCGGTAGCCTTCCTCGCGCAATGCCTTGCAGGCCTGGGTGCCGGAATAATCGAATTCGCAAGCCTGGCCGATGATGATCGGCCCGGCGCCGATGATGAGGATCGTCGAAATATCCGTCCGCTTGGGCATGTGGTCTCGTCAGAACAGACAAAACAGGGCCGCGCTCTAGGCTTGGCCGGAGTGCGGCCTGAGGCGGAAGCCAAAGCCAGTGCCGTTCCACACTCGGCTGTCTCCGTAGACGAGATTTGGGGGAATGTGAACAGCGGGAAGCTGCGAGCCGCATTATGCGGGTGCAAATATCCCCGCGGGACCAACCGTCGCTAGTCTAGAGATGCGCGCCGAACGATGAGGCGACAAGCGTTACTTTCGCCTTATTTTCACATCGAGGTCGGGTTGGACCTCCAGCTGGACGCGTAAATCGAGCAATGCACCGCTGAGGGTGTCGAACACATTTGCATCGTCGGTCACGCCCGTGAAGGTGACCTGCACGACGCCATCGACGGTCGCGACTTCGCTCAGCTTGCCGCTCCCCTCCAACATCCGCTTCTCGAGCGCGCCGGCAAGAGCGCGCTCAACCTCGTTCACGTCCGCCACAAGCGCCTCCACTCCAAGCCCACGGTATTGTAAGCAGCCTGATCCAACCAGCGCGACTGGAGCAGGGGGACATCAAGCCCAACGCTTTGGCCCCGAGAGTGTCTAGATTATGGCCTGGCAGGTTCATCGGCGGCCCAATTGCATAACCCCGGTCCTGGCGAAAACGGCTTACGGCTGGTCATTCGGCCACAATCAAATCTTGCGGCGGAAAACGCGCCCCTTTATGCTAGCCGGATGAGCATGGACACGCAGGAAACTCCGCCCGGCCGTCGCCATGGCCGTGACGGCCAAGATCAGGGCGCAAAGGTCTTGCGGCTGCGCGGCGAGGCAAGCGAATTCGAAAGATTTGATACGCCGCTGCGCCGCCGCGGAATTCGCGCGGTGCCGTTGCGGGTCATATTGCCCAATCTTGTTACCTTGCTGGCACTTTGCATGGGCCTGACCGCGATCCGGTTTGCGATCGAAGGCCAGTTCGAAACCGCCGTCGTCGCGGTCATTGCCGCCGCCATTCTGGATGGCTTGGACGGCCGCATCGCGCGCGCGCTGCGTGGCACGTCGCGGTTTGGCGCCGAGCTTGATTCGCTCGCCGACTTCGTCGCGTTCGGGGTCGCGCCCGCGCTCATCCTTTATGTCTGGGGTTTGCAAAAAATAAAGAGTTTCGGCTGGTTTGCGGCGCTCGTTTTCGCAATCGCGGCGGCGCTGCGCCTCGCCCGCTTCAACGTCATGATCGACGATCCGGACCGGCCGCCTTGGCAGGCAAATTTTTTCACCGGCATGCCCGCTCCGGCGGGTGCCATAGTCGGGCTCTTGCCGCTTTATCTCAATCTCTCGATTTTCGCGATTCCCAACCTCCGTTCGCTGGTTCCTTTCGAAATCGCCTACGTGTTGACCGTAGCTTTCTTGATGGCGAGCCGTATCCCGCATTTTTCCGGCAAAAGGATTGGCCGCGTGCCGCGCGAATACGTGATTGCCGTCCTTTTCGGGATCGCCGCGTGCCTTCTCCTGCTTGCGATCTTTACGATGGAAATGCTGATCGGTCTGACCTTGGTTTATTTGGCGACCATCCCCTTCGCCATCCGCCGTTTCAACACCCATGCCGCTGGGGACGCCGCGAGAAAGGCCAACCCGCCCGCTGCTGGAGCGCCGCCCATTGCGCAAGCGCGGAAATGACGGGCCGCATTTCACCCGCCGCTCCGGCGATCAGTGCGTAAGCGTCAGGACAAGCGGACTCGAAAGCCCACCCGGCCAGTTCACAAAGGCACATTTCTCGATTAGGGTCGGCGCGGCAAAGCTTCGTTGGGCCGCCGCGGAGCGACGGCGGTCTAAATTCAAGGAACCAAATGCCGAAGGAAGAATTGCTTGAATTTCCAGGCACCATCGTCGAATTGCTCCCGAATGCGACCTTTCGCGTCAAGCTCGAAAACGACCACGAGATTATCGCGCACACCGCTGGAAAGTTGCGCAAGAATCGTATCCGCGTTCTCACCGGCGACAAGGTCCTTGTGGAGATGACTCCTTATGACCTAACAAAGGGCCGCATTACCTACCGGTTCAGATGATCCAGATTCCGGCGATGGAGAGCCGCCATGACCAGCGACGATAGGGCGTGGCGGCCACGGCTCGTTTTGGCTTCGGCGTCGCCCCGGCGGCTCGAACTCCTGCAACAGATCGGCGTCGAACCGGACGCGCTTCTTCCCGTCGATCTCGATGAGACCCCACGCAAGACCGAACTGCCGCGTAGCCTCGCGGTGCGGCTGGCGAAAGAAAAGGCGAGCGCCGCCGCGCGGCTCGCATCGAGCCGGCCCGAACTCGCCGGAGCATATATCATCGGGGCCGACACGGTCGTTAGCGTCGGCCGCCGCATTCTGCCAAAATGCGAGATCGTGGCGGAAGCGGCGCAATCCCTGCGGCTTTTGTCGGGCCGGGCGCACCGTATTCACACCGCGGTCTGCCTTATCACACCAAAGGGCCGCGCGCGCCACAAATTGGTCGAGACGCGTCTGCGCCTCAAACGGCTATCGGCCGCCGAGATCGAAGCCTATCTCGGAACGGGCGAGTGGCGCGGCAAGGCCGGAGGCTATGCGATCCAAGGCCTCGCCGGCGCATTTGCGCAAAAGCTCATTGGGTCATATTCCGCGGTCGCCGGCCTGCCTCTCTACGAGACCATGTCGCTGCTTGCCGGCGAAGGCTTTCCGGCGCATGTTTCGTGGTCGAACAGGATCTAACCGCCCCTCAGACC
>JBOHJU010000231.1:0-4659 GCA_050728755.1 Methylocella sp. | reverse complement strand
CGCACCGCCACTGTCGTGCGGGCGCATCCATGTAAAACTTGTCCCACAATCCCTCCCGTTTTAGCTGGCCATAACATACACCAGCACAACGTGGGACTAAACACCTAGGACATTTCTGGCGTCACCGATGCTGAGACAGATGGCTGCGCCAATCCCGGCAAAATCAGGGGTTCGATTTCCCTTGGGCGCGCCAATGATTTCAACAGCTTAGATTACGTTTTGCTGCCCTTCCGGGGCCGAGCGCAACGAATGCCGAATAGGCGTCGGCGAACAACATTGATTTTTAGCGGACGCAAGCGCAACGGCCCGGCCTTGCCAGGAGAGTGGAAAGTAGGCAGGATGAAGATGAAAACCGCCGCCGATCTGGAGGATTTCGGGCTATGGGCCAGACTTCCCGCCACCACGATGCAGTGGGCTTTATAATAATCGCCATTTTAGGTGTAATGGTAATCATCGCACTGCACCACGTATAGTCCACGCGTTCTATTTGGTTGTGGACAATTATGGGGATACGCTCCGAGCCGGTCCGGCTGGCGCGGGAGGGCAGTGGCTTGCCCGCGGGTGAACCGGCAAAATAACCAAAATCTGCTTCGGCCGGGAGAAACCAGTCCCGTCTCCGCGCCACTGGCAAACCGGCGAAAGGGGACTAATTACGGCCGGGATCCGCAAAAAGCATCAACAGGAAGGGGAGGACCTCATGGCAATCTATATCACCCAGGGCCGGTACACGCCCGATGCGGTCAAGGGCATGGTAGCCAATCCCGAAAACCGGGAGAAGGCTGTCGCGGACCTGATGGAAAAGGCGGGGGCCAAGCTCCTCGCCCACTATTTTACATTCGGCGAGTATGATTTCCTCTCGATCGCCGAGGCACCGAGCGAGGAGGTCATGGCTTCCGCGCTGATCGCGGGGGCGGCGTCGGGCGGGATTTCCCACCTTCGGACGTCGGTCGCGATGAGCGCCAAGGATGCCATGAAGGCGTTTAAATCGGCCGGGGCCCTCGGCAAGTCATTCAAACCGCCAGGGCGGTAACGAATCGTTGGGTTTCTCTCGTTCGGCTTTTTCGTCGCCCTCGACAGTAAAGCTGCCGCGTCGCACGGCGCCGAGTTCGCCGGTGAACTGAAGGAGACTTGCGCGCAGGGATTGCCGCAGCCGTTCCGCGCTGACTGGAAACTCCTGCAAGACACGCCGGAAAAGCTGCCGCGATATGCGCAGAACGGTCGACGGTTCGCGCGCAATCGCCGTCGCCGGACGCCGCGTTTGCGTCAGCAGCGCGAGATCGCCGATGAGCCCGGGTGGACGGACGATCCGCGCCGTGGCGGCGCCATCGCCGGAGGCATCCATCGCGATCGATCCGGCCAGGAGCACAAACCCATCATTGGAAATTTCGTCGCGGCGAAACAGCACGTCGCCGGCGCGCAGATTGCGTGTCTCGGCGGAAAAGGCGATCAGCCGCAGCGCCTCCGGCTCGATTGCGGCAAACGCCGGAATGCGCGCCAGTTTGCCGATGTCGTCTTCCAATCCCATGTCGGCGTTTCCCTGGCCGCAAGCCTTTCAGGGGATCAGCTTGTAGCCGCCCGCCGATGTGACGAGTAGCTGCGCCTTGGCCGGATCGCGTTCGATCTTCTGGCGAAGCCTGTAAATATGCGTTTCGAGAGTGTGGGTTGTCACATTCGAATTGTAACCCCAGACTTCGCGCAACAACACTTCCCGCGAGATGACCGACTGTCCGGCGCGGTAAAGAAACCGCAAAATAGCGGTTTCCTTTTCCGTCAGCCGAAGCTTATTGCCCTTTTCGCCGATCAAATGTTTGGCGCCCGGCTGGAACGTATAGGGGCCGATCCGGAACAGCGCCTCTTCGCTCGACTCACGCTGGCGCAAATGCGCGCGGATCCGCGCGAGCAGCTCGGCGAAGCGAAACGGCTTTGTCACATAATCATTGGCCCCGGCATCGAATCCCTCGACCGTGTCGGTTTCCGAATCATGCGCGGTCAGCATGATCACCGGGTTTTTGAATCCTTCCTGGCGCAATTGCCTGACCGCGGCGCGTCCGTCGATGTCCGGCAAACCGATGTCCATGATGATGAGGTCGGGCATCTGTTCGCGCGCCACGTCGAGCGCGCCCCGCGCCGTATCCGTCTGAACGGCCACGAATTCTTCGTGCAAGGCAAGCTGCTCGGCCAACGCCGCGCGCAAATCGGCGTCGTCGTCAGCGATCAGGATCTTAAGAGCCGGGGCCATGAACCTGTCCTTGACGCAGCGGCTTTGCCTCCGTTCAATAACCGGCAAGGATTGAAACTGGTTCCTCCGGCCGCGCGGCGCCGCCTCGCCTCATTTTCCATCCGAGGTTCTACTCGAAACTCCTTTGCTTTCCTGCGCGAGGCAGGCCCAAGCATGCGCATTTTGCGCGAAAGCCTGAGCGTTTCAACCGGGTTACATGCGTCGCACGGCGGGAAAATGCGCTAGGATGGAACGGTTCCGATCGCACCGGCGAATCGCTTTTGATCAATTGGAAGCATAGCCTTGCATGAAATTGGTTGCAAAAAAAACGGTGAAATCTTTTGCGCGAGGGCGAGGTGAGGTCAAGCGTGAGCTAAGCCGCGCGGTGGTGACACGCTTGCCGCGCGAGTCTCACGCGCAAGAAATTCCTTTTGGCAGGTTACACGCCGGCTTTGTCGTTGTACGCTGCGCGATTGGGCGGGCAGGGATCAGGCGAGACAAGCGGGAGGGCGATGGCGCGACGCCGGGCGGAGTCTTTTGCCTTCTCGGCGGTTTTTTTCGCCCGGACAGGATTTTGCGCAAAGCTTGGGTTTTGCCAATGCGCCCGGTCAGGCCAAGCGACGGCTGGTGCGATGATTCCGGAAGCGCGCTTTACAACCGGCGGGTGGCATTGCCTTGCCGGGCGAGACACGAAAAACTATGGCGCGCGGATTGCCTCTACGATTTTGTAATTATCCTAGATTACAATATCCATCCGCGCCGCAAAAATCGCGGCAGCGCGATCTTTCTGCACTGCACGCGGCCGGATTACACGCCGACTGAAGGGTGCGTTGCGCTTCGCCGCGACGACCTGAGTCGGCTGTTGCCGCGGCTGTCGCGCAAGGTGTTGTTGACGATCAGGTGAAGCCTGTCGCGCCCAAAGGCGAGCCCGGATCTCAACCCCCGGCAGTCTTCGTTCGCGCGGTATGCGCGATCGTCCCGAGCGCTTGCGCGGCTAGCGATGGCCCAAGTTTCGGCGCTCGCCGTGCGCTGGCAACTGCCTCCGCGAGGGTGTCGATCGCTTGGCCGAGACTTGGCCGTGTCCAGGCGCGCAGGTGCCGCTCGAAAGCCTCCTTTTGCTTGAACCCCGCGCTTGCAAACCCCGCGCCTTCGCGAGACCCTTCCTCCGGCCCGCGCCGGGCGCGATGCAAGTCCAGCGCGTGACGTAGCGCCGCCGCGAGCAGCGTGTGATAATCGCCGGCTCCGGCGAAAATATGCCGCAGGCGCGCATCAAGCGCCGGAAAGCCGCCATCGAAGGCCGCGTCCACCGCCTCGTTCGCGATGAGGTTCGATGCGTCGCAGACAATGGCCGCGACATGATCGAGGGTGATTTCGCCCGCGCCATGCGCATAAAGCACGAGCTTTTCGAGTTCCGAGCGCGTCGAAAGCCGGTCCTGGCCGAGCTGGGAAACGAGAAATGCCTTGGCGTCCGGCGCGATCGACAGGCCTGCCGCGTCAACCTCGGCATCGATCAATTGCGCGATGTCCTTGGCGGAATCGGGATAGCATTGGATCGCTGCGGCGATTCTTTCGCGTTCGCAAAGTGTCCGCAATGGCGCGTCCTTCTTCAACGCGCCGGCTTCGATGACGATCGTGCTATCGCGTGCGGGCGCCCCGACAACCGGCTCGAGTGCGGCAACAAATGCCTTGCCCTGCGCTTCGATCAAAATCGTCCGCCGGCCGCCGAACAGAGGAATGGTATTGGCCTCGTCGGCGAGCCGCGCCGGATCATTGGCAAGCTCGTCGCCGCCGATCCGGACAAGTTGAAAAGGGTCCTTTGGATCGTCGACCGCGCGCGCGACAATTTTCCGCGCCCGCTCGGTGACAAGCCCGGCGTCGGTTCCAAAGACAAGGTACAAATAGATATGTGACGGCGGGCGGGCGAGGAAACGGTCCGCTTCGTAACTCTTAACGGCAACCATGGGAGTCCCTATCCCCACGCGGCGAAGGCGGCAGTGCGGGGGTGGCGCGCGCCATCAGCAAGAACAGCTTGGCGAAAATCGCCGCCTGAAAGGCAAGCACAAAGCCCATCATCCATTTGAGGATCGCCGTATCGGTTTTCAGGCTAGCTGTGTCGGCTTCAATTTTGGCCAAGCGGTTCTCGTGTATCATGCTGGCTTCATCGTTTCTGCGGCTCAAGGCCTCCGCCGCTTTTAGCGCCTTGTCCTCGGGGATGCCGATCGCCCGGAAAGCTTCGAAAATTTCGGATTGTAGCGCGTCATCCTAATGCCACTCCTATACCTAAGCTTTACACTACACTTATGCCTCCCAAGTCAATAAATAGAAAAGAAAAGGTGGGGCTGTTATGGTTCTCTCATCTGATTTCACGACTACTGGACTTAGCTCTGCCCCACAGCAACTGCTCACAGAGTCGGCCGCCAAATTTCTCCGCCTTCTATCCC
>JBOHJU010000230.1:0-4670 GCA_050728755.1 Methylocella sp. | reverse complement strand
AGGCCCATCCGCGCGGAAAAATCGTAGAAATTCACCAGGCATGCCTCCGGCGGATACGGATAGAAGGCGAGGGCCCGCCAGATGTTCAGCACGGCCAAAGGGATGCCAGGCCAAGCATTCCCGGTAAGCGGATGCATCGCTTGGTAACGATAGCCTCCGTCGCGGTCCGACACCCATCCGAGGCAACCGCAATTGGTCATCTTGACCGAGAACGCTTTACCCGACCGCGGCATGCGCGGCAAAAACCAGGGCGCTTGCACGACGGCCTTCGCGATCTCCCCGGCAAGTGCTTGTTGCGCCGCGTCATCGAGATAGCGCCGGAAAAGGGTGAGCCCCGGCGCCAAACATTTGGCCGCCGCCGCCTCGAATCGTTCGGGCAAATCCTGCATGACAATGCCACTGGCCGCGGACTCGACGAGAAAGGTCATAACGCATTTATGGATCGAGCGTCTCCTTGCTCCCGACAGTCGAGTCTGGCTTCAGCCGGTAGACCAGCGGAACAGCGGTTGCGAGCTCCAGTTCAGGAATTGTTTCCGGCGTCAGCCCGTCGAGAACCATGACGAGGGCGCGCAGGGAATTGCCATGCCCCGCGACGATCACGCGTTGGCCGCCGAGCACGGCGGGGAGAATTTTCTGGCAATAATAGCGGAGAACCCTGGCGACCGTGTCCCGCAAGCTCTCCCCCCCCGGTGGCCGGACATCGTAGGAACGGCGCCAGAGGTCCACCTGTTCGTCGCCCCATCTCCTGATTGCGTCGTCTTTATTGAGGCCGCAAAGCACGCCATAATCGCGCTCGTTGAGGGCTCGATTGTGCTCGGTCTCGAGTTTCGGCGTGCCAAGTTCGGCGAGAATCAACTGCAAAGTATGCCGCGCGCGGACGAGATTGGAAGTGAAGGCGCGATCGAAGGAAAGGCCGTGCGCCTTCAGGCTTTTCCCCGCCGCGCGGGCCTCCGCCACGCCCTTGCCGGTGAGATCCGGGTCTTCCCAACCGGTGAAAAGGTTCTTTAGGTTCCAGTCGCTTTGGCCGTGGCGCACGAGGACGAGAATGCGATCCATATCTCGACCTTGTTGGATGTTTGCGTATGGCAACGCTAGTACCCGCTTTCGGTGAAGGATGAGCCGTGGTTCAAGGCCGCGCGAGCAGCATAGCCGAAGCGACCCCGGCGGCGAAAGCCTCTACACGGTTCGTGGAAGCCGCGCGTTTAAGCATGGGCCCTAGCCTAGCAAGAGCGTCGGCGCGATGCACCGCGCTATCCGCGCAAACCCACAAGCCGGGGCGCGTTCCAGGTGTGTCGAATCGCACCAATTGTTTCGAGACCTGGGCGCCGATGCGGCCGTTTTGTTCGGTGGCGCGGTTGGGAAGGAGGCATGGAGTCGCCGCGGCCGGCGATCAGCGGTTAAGCGGTTCAATGACGACGCAAATAAGATCTTGCTCGCCTGCAAGTCTTGCGGATCCGCTCCAGCGGCGGTTATTGGGCTTGGCCGGCGGCCGGCTTTTTCCGATCCGCTCAGGCTCCTTGCTTGCCCCAATTCCGCTTGCGGTTGGTGGCGATGACCGCGAGATGGACTTGGCACTTTGCCTTGGCAAGCCCGATCCGGCGGATGCTCCGGAAGAGTTGAATCCGCCGAGATTCCGCGGCCGACGGCCAATCGTATTCTGCGCGAGGTGCGAGACAAAGGACTGTTAAAGGAAATCCGCCCCGCGAGCGGACGCCGAGCTGCTATCTTGGCCTTTTCTGACCTATTGAACATTGCCGAGGGGGGAACCGCATTTTGAGGCTCATGGGCGAGTGACGACAATTCTTGTATCTCGCAGAATCGCATTTATGAGACACAAAGCCATTTGGCCGGAATGGATGAACCGCAACGAAGGCCATAATTAATTTGACCTCCGCCACGGGACACGGCGCCTTGAGAAGTCGCACACGACGGACAAAGGGGAAAGCGGCGGTTCAATAGCTTATTGGTGCTGCGAGAGAGGATTGAACTCTCGGCCTCTCCCTTACCAAGGGAGTGCTCTACCACTGAGCTACCGCAGCTCTCGCCGGAGAGGTTTTTCGAATTTCCGGAGCGCGGGCGTATGTCGCATGGGGCCGGTTCCGAGGCAAGGGGCAGGCGCGCATTCCGCGGCGCCGGCGCTCGGCTTTTGTGGCACTATGTCCCGAATCCATGCCGCTTCAACGAGTGTGAGGAACGTGCCTTTTGGGCAAAAACCCTACGGAGCCTTGCCTTGGCCGCCGTAGCGCTCTACAAGACCTTTAATCCGCTACCTCGCTGCTTCGGTTCCGCCGGAGGTGCGGGCCGTTTGGCGAAGCTCTTTGAAAGATTTTTAAAGTCATGAGCTTGTCCTGCTCCAATGACCGGCCTGTGCCAGATGGCCGAAAACCGGTGTTGTCGGACGCAGCCGGTTCACGCAAAGCCGCCGAGCGTCTTCGCCTCGCCCAAGCATTGCGGGCGAACCTCGGGCGCCGCAAAGCGCAACAGATCGACCGAAGGATAGAGAGGGGGGACGCGGCTGAAGACAGAACGGCTCAAGCTGAAGGCGCTCAAAACGGAGCTAGCACAAAACAAGACTAATTCGGCCTTCTTTGAACGGGGTGTTCCTTGGATCGTATTCGGATCGTCGGCGGCCAGACGTTGCATGGCGTGATAAGAATTTCCGGCGCCAAGAACGCGGCGCTTCCGTTGATGATCGCCTCGCTGCTCACGAGCGAAACGCTGACCCTGGAAAATATCCCGAATCTCGCCGACGTTGGCATGCTCTTGCGCATTCTCGGTCATCATGGCGTCGATCATTCGGTCGACGGAAGGCGGCCGGGCAAGCCCGCGCACGCGAGCCGGGCAATCCACCTTAGCGCGCGCCAGATCGTCGATACGATGGCGCCCTACGAGTTCGTCTCCAAAATGCGGGCAAGTTTCTGGGTCATCGCGCCGCTTCTCGCACGGATTGGCGAGGCCAGGGTTTCCCTGCCCGGCGGCTGCGCGATTGGGACAAGGCCAGTCGATCTTCTTATCATGGTTCTCGAAAAGCTCGGCGCGCGTGTCGAGATCGAGGCGGGCTACGTCCATGCCAAGACGCGCAAGGGACTAACCGGCGCCGAGATTCATTTTCCCAAGGCGACCGTCGGCGGCACCCATACTGCGCTCATGGCCGCTTCGCTTGCCGACGGCCATACGCTTCTGGTCAATGCGGCGCGCGAGCCAGAGATTGTCGATCTTGCCGACTGCCTGAACAAGATGGGCGCGAGGATCAAGGGAGCCGGGCAATCCGTGGTCGAGATCGAGGGCACGGGCAGCCTCTCTGGGGCACGCCACGCCGTATTGCCCGACCGTATCGAGGCAGGCACCTATGCGATGGCCGTCGCCATGGCCGGCGGCGATGTGATGCTGGCCGGCGCGAGCCCGAGCCTTTTGGCGAGCGCGATCGAGGCCATCGAACTCTCCGGCGCGGAAATTTCCGCAAGCAACGAAGGGCTCCGCGTGCAGCGCAACGGCGCCGGTATCGCGCCGGTCGACATCGCCACCGCGCCGTATCCCGGCTTTCCAACGGATTTGCAGGCCCAATTCATGGCCTTGATGACCAAGGCTAAGGGCTCGTCGAGGATCACCGAAACAATTTTTGAAAACCGGTTCATGCATGTTCAGGAATTGGTCCGGCTCGGCGCCCATATAAAGCTCGACGGCGATGCCGCCGTGGTCGAAGGGGTGGAAGAACTCCAAGGCGCGCCGGTAATGGCGACGGATCTTCGCGCGTCGATGTCGCTCGTCATCGCGGCGCTCGCGGCCGAAGGCGAAACAATGGTCAATCGGGTTTATCATCTCGACCGCGGCTTCGAACATATCGAGGAAAAGCTCGGCGCCTGCGGCGCGATGATCGAGCGGCTTCCCGGCCACGGCTAGTCTAGAGCGCGTCCCGATCAAATGGAATCATTTGATCGATAAGGACTCGCTCAAAATCAAAGAGTTGGAGCATGTCAGAATCGAAAAAGTGGAGCAACTTTTTCGGGACATGCTCTAATGTCTTTTTCCAAATGGCCACGTTGTCTCGCGCCAGAGAAACGCGGGCTATGCACGCTGCGCGGCGGGCCGTGGCTCACCGCCGATCAATTCGGTCGCCGCGAACGCCCGGAAAAGGCCACCGCCTTTTCTTATTTTCCTCACGATGCCAGGGAATGGAGTTTCCCGAACGCGATGGTAAGCCATGGGGACGCCTTAAGGTTTGCGGGAGCAACGCGGGATGAAGCGGTTTTTGGTTGTGGCCGTGTTCGTGTCTATATCCTTTCTGCCTTCCTTGGCGAGTTGCCAGGAGCGGCTTGGCGACGGCGCGATGGGCGCTCTCGCCGGCGCCTTGATCGGCGGTCCGATCGGGTTGGTCGCTGGCGGGGCCGTCGGCTACACGGCCGGACCGGCAATTGCGTCAAGCTGGGGCCTCAAGGGTCACAGGCACTATCGCCACGCGCATCATCGACGCCATTGGGCGCGATAATAAAGAGCACCCGCGCCTTGCCGCCAATCGCGCGTCGCGAAGCGTTTTCCAGGCATGACAGCATGCTCTTAGAGTCCGTCTCGAAAGTTTATGAAGGATTACAGAGTTTTCTGAGCATGAACCGGATAGAGGCGAAGCGGAGGAATGTGAAGGCGCTGTGGTTGCGGTTTTCCCAATCCTTGGC
>JBOHJU010000229.1:0-4674 GCA_050728755.1 Methylocella sp. | reverse complement strand
GGATTTCCGGCGGATCGCAACAAGATACGACAAACTCGCGCAAAACTTCTTTTCGGCCCTCTGCTTTGTCGCTACCTTAGCTTATTGGATCTGAATGAATTGAGTCCGGACCCTAGCCTATTCGACAACGGGGCAGGGCGGCGGGAGGATAAATTCGGATTGCCCGCGATTGCGTTCCAGGCGGCCTGCGCGCCAAGTTCTATCGTGCAGGCCGCGGCGCATTTCAACCATTCGGCGAAGCCCGCGGGATCCTTTGCCGCATCGTACGCAAGCTGGAAACCCGCCTGCGCGGTGTCGGCGCCGGGGCTCGCCCGGACGCGGGGGCCGCTGAACGCCATGGCCACAGCCTTGCTGGCGAGCGACCGGGCCGTCTGATCGATGGTGCCGCCAACCACTTTGAACGTGTCGCGCGCCGGCAACAGCCCGGCGAAGACTCCAGATACTGTGCGAGCGTAGTTGGCATCCTTGTGGGCGCGCTCCGCGATAATCTTTGACGCCCAGATCCACACCGGGGTGAGCGCCCGGTTGCTGACGAACTGCACGATAAGCCGGGCCAGCGCCATGTCGTAGCGCATTTCGCGCTCGACACGCGCCGCAAAAGGCGCGAGCGCCGGCGCGGATAAATCGTCGTCGCGCAGACATGGTGCAAGCGTCTCGGCCGCCCAGCGGGCACTAAGCAGAGCGTATTGGATGCCCTCGCCGTTGAGCGGATTGATCAGACTAGCCGCGTCGCCGATCAGCATGACGCGATCGGACACAATCTTGAGCCGATGGTTATAGGTCATCAATGGCCAGCCCACGATCTTGCCGCGCGGATGCGCATTGCGCAGGCGCGCCGCGAGGGCCGCATCGTCGCGCATTAAGCGACGCAACATGAGAGCGGGAGTAAGGTTGTGGGCGGGCCAGGTTTCGAGCGCCATGCCGAGCCCGACATTCGCCTCGCCATTGCCGGTGGGGAACAACCAGTAGAAACCCGGATAGCAGCTGCGGTCGAAATAGAGGTCGAGCTGATCGTCAGGCCCCTCGACGTTGGCGAAGTAGGCCCGTGCGGCGATGAACCGGTCGCGCCGCGGCGGCGCCGATCCACGCATGAGGCGCGCTACCGTCGAACTGCTGCCGTCGGCACCGATCAGCAGGCGGCAGCGCAACCTGAGGTGGCCATTCGGGCTAGCCGCCTCCACGTCGACCGCATCGTGGCCGGCCGCGAAACCGGCTAGCGAGTAACCCTCCATCACCCGGGCACCGGCGCTCCGCGCGGCATCGACGATGAATTGGTCGAGCGCGAGCCGTGGAATCACCCGGCCATAGGAAGGCATGCCTTCAATTTCCGGAAAAGGCCGGGAGATCAGCTCTTCGCCGTCTATATAAAGCGCGGCGCGCCGCGCGATGTTAGTCGGCGCGTACCCCTCCATTCGCGATAGGCCGAGGCTGTCAAGCTCGACCAGGGCGGATGGGCCGACAAAATCGCCGCACACCTTGTCGCGCGGAAAAATCGCGCGATCGAGAAGGATAACCGACGCTCCCAAACGTCCTAGATGGCACGCCGCCGCGGCCCCTGCCGGCCCGCCACCAGCGATGATCGCATCCGCGTCGTAACTTGGCTTCACCGCTGCATAGACCATTGGATTTTATTCTACCGCATACCGCGGCCATGCGCGAGGCCGAAACTAAATCCTTATTCGCGGCGGAAGTTCTCCATCGCCAATAAGGGGGATGGATTATTCGGGTAGGCGTGCCGGCTAGATTTCGGCACCGGCTTGAAGATGACCTGCGTGGCGCTAAGGATCGAGCACCAGCTTATAGCGAACTGCCTTCGGTTCCCGGATAGCTGCAACGCCATTTCACGACTCTCCGGCCGGGATGGCTATTCGCCCATTCGGCAATCGCGGGTGGCGCCTGCAACATGCATTGCATGAGTGAGCCTTCGGAAACGAACGAAAGATGCCGCTCCTCGCATGCCGCGGGCTCGGTCAAAGTGCAAACCGTGAGTATCAGTTCAACGAAACCCATCGTCGACCTTTTCGATAACGCAGACTTGCAATAAAGCAGACTCGCGATAAAGCAGACTTGCGAGCACATGTTGCTCTCGGCCGCTTGCGGCGGCGAGCGCAATTCGCGATTCCACGAGGCCATGACAACCCATAAGCGGCGGCCATTGCAGCAATTGACGCTTAGCTTTTTTTATAGTCGATATAAGCGAAACGCTGGTCCGCGGGGGTCCCTTCCAGAGCGCCGCCAGCCTTGCCTGGCTGCCAAAGCACGACTTCCTCGATTTTTCTCGCCAGTTCGAAATCCTTGTCCGTGATCCCCTTGGCGGCGTGGTTCTGGAGGCGGACTTCGACCCAAGCGTAAGAGGCGGTGAGATCGGGATGGTGCCAAGCGGCCTCGGCCAGATGGCCAACTGTGTTGATCACCATAAGCGTGCCTTTCCAGCTCGCCGTCCTGTAGGTGCGGCGAATCCAACCTCCTTCGTAGATCCAGCGCGGCAACTCCTGTTCGAGGCGCGCCTTGATCTCGGCTTCGCTATAGGTTTTTTCCTTGGCAATTTCGCTCATCGTCAAAATCCGATCCTTGCTGGCGTGGCCCAGTTCCTTCGCATGCGCGGCCATTCTAATATAAATTATGCGAAGACACGAAATCCGAATGTTTCGTTGTGCTTCGTCAGGTCCCGGCCTGTTGGCTTTCGGCCGCCGCGAAAACATGCTTTAAAGCGCCGCGCATTGGACTTTAGAAGCGATGCACGGTTCGAGACCAGCCACTTGGCGCCGCCGGCGGCGGGAAGCTGCCTTGCGGCTGATCGCGCTTACAGCCACGCTTGCGGCTGCTTCGCCTGTCGCGACTCAGCCAAAAGCCGGCCCCGCGGAGCAAAATTGGCCCTGCCGTCAAATTCTGGTCAAGCGGTTGTCCTTGGCCGCGGTGTGGTCTGGCCCCTCGATTGACGGTCTGGCCTGGCGCAACGATCAGGCGGTCGCCGATCTCGTAGCTAAGCTCGCGGCGCGGCGCACCCCGCTCGAAGCCACGGAACGCGCCATCGAGGACTTTGCGAAAGCGCAGGGAGCCGGCAAGGCCAACAAGCTGTTGGCCGTTTTCGCCGGCCTATTTGAAACCCTTAACGACGAACGCACGCAAGTGATCGAAGGGCTTCTTCGCTTCGGCGCAAAACAGAAGGAACTTGCCGGAAGAATACGCGCCGAGAACGCCTTGCCGCGAGAAGGGCCGGGCAAGCAGCCGTCGGATGCGGGTAAACAAGACGCGGAGACGGTTGCAGGGGACTTGGAATGGGACCTGCGCGTTTTTGATGAACGGCGCCAATCGCTCACCTATGTGTGCGAGACGCCGGCACTCATCGAACAACGGCTTTTCGTGCTCGCCAGGGTCATTCAACGCAATCTGGACTGACCGGGCATCTATGGCCGTGGCCACGCCCCGGCGCAAGGCTAAGCGCTCTCTCATTGATGGGCGAGGAGGGCGTTATTCTCGTCGAGAAGAGGCACGCCGTAGGATGCCAAAATCTTGATGATCTCGGCCTCATTTTCGGCGATGAGCTTGTTCAAGCGGCGTTTCCAGTCCTGATCGGAATGGCGCACTCCCATTCCGATCCGATAGATCATGCGCGGCCCCGACGCTTCCTTGACGAGCGGCGTGACCTTCATCGGGATTTTGGCGTGCTTCGCGAGATAGCCGGCGATGGGGCCCCAAAGGATGGCGGCATCGATGCGGCCGGCTTCGAGATCGCCGATCATCAGTGCGGCCGGCGCGTCAAATCGCGTATCGACCACCAGCGGATAGGATTTGGCGTTCTCTAGCAGCCCATTGACCGCGAGATTGGTCGCGGGAGGCGTGCCGGCCACGATGCCGATGCGCTTTCCTTGCAACCGCGGATCTTCCAGGCTGTCGACCGGCGCAAGGCCGGCTCCCTGCTTCGAAACGAGGGCATAACTTGTCCGGTAATAAGGATTTGTTCCTTGCACCATATCGTTTCCCTGCGGCATCCCCATGATCACGTCGCAACGATGGGCGTTCAGCGTATTGCGCACGAAGCCGGTGGCGCCGGGGTAATATTCATAGGCGAGCGTTTTGCCGAGTTTTTGCGCAAGAAGAGCGGCGATTTTGTTCTCGAACCCCTCGCCGGCCTCATTCGAGAACGGCAGATTCCGGGGGTCGGCGCAGACCCGCAACACGTTCGGATCGACAAGTTCGATCGAACCGTCTTCGCCGGGTTGCGCCGCTCCCGCTCCGTCAGCCCCACTCAAAAAGACGGACAAAATCAGCGCAAGCAGGACGCCGCCGCGCCTAAATTTCAGGCACTTTACGGTTAGCTCTTGTCGCCAAGACATGCGTGCTCCGCGGCGGTGGCCTGGGGCGGCTTATCTTCGTGTTTTGCCGGCCTTCCGCGGCCTATCGCATCGTCGGACCGGGCGCGAAGATAAACGTAAATATCGTCGATGTAGCACATGACGTTCTTGTTGTCGCCTAGCGCCGGCATGACCTTGTTTTCGCCGCCGCCAAGATTCTGCTTGCCGCCAACGACAATCCCGTAGAATTCGGCGTAATTCATTTGCTTCACCGAATCCTTGAGGGCCGGCGCATAGGTCGAGCCTTCCCCATCGGGACCGTGGCAGACGTGGCATTCCGAATGATAGCGGCGGAAGCCGGAATAGGTATACCAGTCGA
>JBOHJU010000228.1:0-4782 GCA_050728755.1 Methylocella sp. | reverse complement strand
TCCGTCGCCGAGGAAGTCGAGAAAATGGTCTGGGCGATCCGCTGGGGCGCCGACACCGTCATGGATTTGTCGACCGGGCGCAATATCCACAATATCCGCGACTGGATCATGCGCAATTCGCCGGTGCCGATCGGCACGGTGCCGATCTATCAGGCGCTCGAAAAGGTGGACGGCGATCCGGTCAAGCTCACTTGGGAGATTTTCCGCGACACCTTGATCGAGCAGGCCGAGCAGGGCGTCGATTATTTCACGATCCATGCCGGCGTGCGGCTTGCCTATGTGCCGCTGACCGCCAAGCGCACCACGGGCATCGTCTCGCGCGGCGGCTCGATCATGGCGCGCTGGTGCCTCGCCCATCACAAGGAAAGTTTTCTCTACGAGCGTTTTGATGAGATTTGCGACATCATGCGCGCTTACGATGTGTCCTTTTCGCTGGGCGATGGCCTGCGGCCGGGCTCGATCGCCGACGCCAATGACCGCGCCCAATTCGCCGAGCTTGAAACGCTTGGGGAACTGACGAAAGTTGCCTGGGCAAAGGGCTGTCAGGTCATGATCGAAGGCCCCGGCCATGTGCCGATGCACAAGATCAAGATCAACATGGAAAAGCAGCTCGCCGAATGCGGCGAGGCGCCGTTCTATACGCTAGGTCCGCTGACGACCGATATCGCGCCGGGTTACGATCATATCACCTCGGGGATCGGCGCCGCGATGATCGGCTGGTTCGGCTGTGCCATGCTCTGCTACGTGACGCCGAAGGAACATCTCGGCCTGCCGGATCGCGACGACGTCAAAGTGGGCGTCATCACCTATCGCATCGCGGCGCATGCTGGCGATCTCGCCAAGGGACATCCGGCGGCGCAGATCAGAGATGATGCGGTGTCCCGCGCACGTTTCGATTTCCGCTGGCAGGACCAGTTCAACCTCGGTCTCGATCCCGATACGGCGCGGCTGTTTCATGACGAAACGCTGCCGAAAGAGGCGCATAAAACCGCGCATTTCTGCTCGATGTGCGGGCCGCAATTCTGCTCGATGAAGATCACGCAAGATCTTCGCGAGGAGGCGGCATTGATCGCAGAGCGCGACAAAGGCATGGCGAAAAAGAGCGCCGAGTTTTTGGAAAAAGGCGGCAGGCTTTATGTGTGAGGGGAGCTGCCGCGCAAGGATATGTATAGGCGAGGGCGAGCTTAACTGGTAGACTCACACCATGCCAAGTGTGAACCCTGAGATCCTTTCCTGGGCGCGCAAAACCGCCGGCCTCTCTCTGGAGGAAGCGGCGGAGAAGCTGGGCATTCACGACAGTCACGGCGTTAAAGCCGCACAGCGGTTAGCTGCGCTCGAAGCAGGCGATACGCCGACCCGTCCCATTCTTCTAAAGATGGCCCAGAAGTATCGTCGTCCGCTCATTGCATTCTACATGTCCAACGTCCCGAGGAAGGGCGATCGCGGACAAGACTTTCGTTCCCTTCCAGTGGGACATTCGAGAGCCGCAGATGCGCTGCTCGATGCTCTCGTCAGGGATATCCGTGCACGCCAGAGTATGGTTCGAGCAGTTTTGGAGGATGTCGACGAGGCGGTGCCGCTTCCCTTCATTAGTTCAGCGAGAATGAGCGACGGCGTTCCCGCACTTGTCGCCTCCATTAGGGGGCGACTAAACTTGGACCTTCTGTCCTTACGAACCAAAGCGTCCGCCGAAGAAGCGTTCGGGCTATTGCGTGACCAGGCAGAGTCGGTGGGCATCTTCGTGCTCCTCATAGGCAACTTGGGCAGCCATCACACAGCCATCGATCTCGAAACGTTTCGCGGGTTTGCGCTTGCCGACGAAGTCGCACCGTTTGTCGTGATTAACGACCAAGATAGTCACGCGGCATGGTCTTTCACCTTGGTGCATGAACTCGCGCATTTATGGATTGGGGAAACGGGCGTGAGCGGCGCGCAATTCGGCTCTCCAATTGAGCGCTTCTGCAACGACGTTGCAGGAGAGTTCCTCCTTCCGACGGACGAGCTGCGTGATCTCAAGGTCGATAGCTTTACCGATGTGGAAGTGGCGGAACAATGGATCACAGACTTCGCCAACAATAAGAATGTGAGCCGCTCGATGGTAGCCTACAAACTATACCGAGTTGGCTCGATCAATCAGGACATTTGGCGCAAGCTTAGCTCCTCGTTCCGCCAAAGCTGGCTTCAAGCACGTACTGAGAGGCGAGAGACCACCCGGGATCATGAGGGCGGACCAAACTATTATGTCGTTCGGCGCCATAGATTGGGAAATGCCTTAGTCAACCTAGTGCGCCGGACGATGGCTGATGGAATACTTAGCCCTTCCAAGGCTGGCAAGGTGCTTGGCGTTAAGCCGATTAATGTTCAGGCACTCGTTAACGTAGCCGGGCCACAGCACTCCGGGCCAGCTGCTTAGGTAGGTCCGCGTGCTATATCTCGTCGATGCGGACGTCCTGATAACGGCCAAGAACAAATATTACGCATTCGATCGCGTGCCGGAATTCTGGGCATGGCTTGTCCACGTGGCGCGCCAGGGCAGCGCGAAGATTCCTTTTGAAATCTATAAAGAGATCACGGATGGAAACGACGCTCTGGCAGGTTGGGCAAAAGAAAAAGCAACCAAAGAAGCGCTTTTGCTCGACGAAGAGATTGATCAGAAGACGGTAGCATACGACCTCGAACATGGATACGCTCCCGATCTGAACGACGTAGAAATCGAAAAGATCGGGCACGACCCCTTCTTGATAGCCTATGCACTCGCAGTCGACGGCCGGTGCGTCGTCACGCTAGAAGGGTCGAGGCCTAAAGCATCACGAGCGAACCGAAAAATTCCAGACGTTTGCAAGGGCTTTGGAGTAGCGTGCATTGACACATTCGCTTTTCTTAATACGTTGAATTTCACGACCTCTTGGCGGTCATAGATCACAGGTCCAGCGGGGCGGCGGCCACGCCTCGCTTGCCATGCCGTTGCCGAACGGCATCCCGGCGGAAGATTCGCTGGCCGGACCGAGACTTCAGCAGGCGTCAATTTCTCATCGCGGCGGAAGGTGATCGACGACAGCAGTGAATTTCACCCGAGCGTGCGCAACACCTAGGGCAAAATCTGCGTCAGATCGCGGCTTCGATCCTCAACGAGGACGGTCAGTGTTTCCAGGGCCGCCGGATCAATTCCCTTGCCGAGATGGCGCTCCGCGAGACCTTGCGCGATCACCGCTTCTTCGGCCGCCGGGTTAATGCATAGTCCGAGAATATGGTCGGCCAACTCCGTGACCGTGAATCCGCCAGCCGACGACGCCAGCGGAGCCTCGAAGCTCAAGCGCTCCTCCAAATTGGCCCCCAACTCAACCGCCATGAGGGAATCGAGGCCAATATCGGCAAGCGGCTTGCTGCGGTTCAAATTTTCTTGCGGGAGCCGCAAAATATGGGCGATTTCCTCGACGATCACGCCGATGATTTTCTTGCGTGCTTCTTCGAGGGGGAGCGTCGCGACCAGGGCGCGGATGTCCACTTTTCCACGGTTGTCGGCGGCAGCGGCCTCGCCCGCGCGCATGAGCCCGCTAAACGCCGGCGATTGCAGCAGCGGCAAATGGGCGCGCGCGGTCGACCAGTTCATGTCGCTAATGACAAGAACGGCCTCCTCGGGGGCGGTGGGCGGACCCGCCAGGGCTTCCGCCATCAGATTGAGTGCGTCGCGGGCGATCATCGGCTTGACCCCCGCACGGCTCGCAAGCATGTCCTTGACCAGGCGGTTTCGCGCCAGCATTCCGACGTCCTCGATCCCTCCGAAGGCGACGGCGAGCGCGGGGCGGCCGGCCGCTCTTCTTTGCCGCGCGAGCCCTTCGAGGAAGCCGTTGGCCGCGACATAGCTGCCTTGACCGGGATTGCCGATCGCCGTGGTCGCCGAGGAGAACAAAACGAAATAGTCAAGCGGCAGATCCCGGGTAAGCCGGTCGAGGTTTTCGGCGCCCGTAACTTTCGGCGCCAGCACTTTTTTCAGCCGTTCGGCATCGATATTGGCGATCAGCGCATCGTCGAGCACCATTGCGGCATGAATCACGCCCGCAAGCGGCGGCAGAGTGCGGCCAATCTTCTGAATGAGCTTCTCGACCGCGGCCGCGTCGGCGACGTCGAGCGCCTCGGCCTGGACGTTGACACCGCTCGCCGCGAGGCTTGCGAGCGCCTCCCGCGCCTCGGGGCTAGCCGCACCGCTTCGCCCTGCAAGGATGAGATGACGTGCGCCGCGCTCGGCAAGCCAGCGCGCCGTCGCCAGACCGAATCCGCCGCAACCACCGATGATAAGATGCGTCTTGTCCGGCGCGGGCGTGAATCGCGGCCGCGGCGCAATTCCAAGCTCGCTTGCCTCGGGCGGCGTGATGACGATTTTGCCGATATGGCCGGACTGCTGCATGAGCCGCATCGCGTCGATGAATTCGCGCGCCCTGAAGGTGCGGTACGGCAAAGGCGAGAATTCGCCATCCGCGACAAGCTCGAAGACTTCCCTAAACAATTGCCGGCCTTGGTCCGGTTGCGCAAGCATGAGCTGGTCGAGATCGACGCCGAAGTAGGTAAGGTTATTGCGGAACGGGCGCAGACCGATATGGGTGTTCGCCAGAAAGTCGCGCTTGCCGAGTTCTACGAATCGACCGAACGGTGCAAGCAACCCGATAGTCAGCTCCATCGCCTCGCCAGAAAGGCTGTTGAGCACGACCGCCACGCCGCCGCCCGTCGCCCGGCGCACGCCATCGACGAAACCGTGGGCGCGCGCGTCAAAGACATGTTCGGCGC
>JBOHJU010000227.1:0-4789 GCA_050728755.1 Methylocella sp. | reverse complement strand
CGAGCGCACCTCGATCGCGGGAGCGACATTATCCAAGGCCTGCTTGAAGACCGGAAGCGGCTCTGAGCGCATCTTCTGCTCGATGATGTCGAAGGCGTCATAAACGATTGCCTCGGCGATCGATTTCTTGCCGGCGTACATGATCGAGTTCATGAACTTGGTGAGAACGACATCCCCGAATTTCGCGTCCGGAATGACTTCCCGTTTTTCGGCGCTATGGCGGCGCGACATCGTTAGGCTCCGTCGGATGTCATTTGACTGTTCAAAGGCCGCGGGTGTCGAATGCGGCGAAGGCCCCGGAACTGCAATCTCTCGCTGTTTCTAAATTCACCCTAAAATTCATTTCGGCCGCTTGGCGCCGTATTTGGACCGGCGCTGCTTGCGGTTCTTGACGCCTTGGGTGTCGAGCACGCCGCGCAGAATGTGATAGCGCACGCCAGGCAGATCCTTCACCCGGCCGCCGCGGATCATGACAACCGAATGCTCCTGCAGATTATGACCCTCGCCCGGGATATAGCCGATCACCTCGGAACCATTGGTCAGGCGGACCTTGGCAACCTTGCGCAATGCCGAATTCGGCTTTTTCGGCGTTGTCGTATAGACCCGCGTGCAGACCCCCCGCTTTTGCGGGCAGGCGCCGAGATGGCGCGCCTTTTCGCGATAGATTTTTTCCTGGCGCGGCTTGCGGATCAACTGGCTGATCGTCGGCATCCGGGTTTCTCTCAGTTCTCGCACTCAGCCGTCGCCGCACAGCCCGCGCGGCTTTAGAAATCAAACCTCGCAATAAAACCTCGGCCTCGGCCACAAAAGCCATCAAGGCAAACGGCAAGGCGCCCTAAGCCCGCCAAGGCTTCCGGCGCCGGGGTTTGGCAGAGGATCACGGCATCGGATACCGCGCTCTTGCCTCTTGCCGATCCACGCGATCTCTTGGATCTTTGGCTCTATTGCGATTGTCAAGCCGCTAGGTACGACAGCGTTTAGGTTTGAAAAGTCCGGGGCGAGTCGCTCCGAAAGCAAAACCTACGGCCTGCCCAAAGTCGGCGGAACTTAATAGCGCCCGACTGATGCGTCAACCCTCATTCGAAGGAAAAATTAATAAACAAGACTTTGTCCCGGCTGCGCGTGCCGGGGCCAAAGTGTCGCTCGATCATGTTTCACGAAATCGGAACCCGCCTGCGCGATAAAGATCATGGGAAAACAAAGAGCTTTGCGAGCGATCCCATGCCATCGAATCGGATCGCGCTCGGGCAGGGTGCGCAGCCTGTGATCGGCCCTCGCCGGCCGTTCCCGCTGCGAAGAATCGGGCAAGCGAGAGTCGATTATCTGAGGCCGGTTGGGCGCGACGCCGCCGGGCGGCGAAAACGTGCCAAAAACCCGCGAAAAACTCGCGCAGCCGGGCCAATGTCCGTCGAAATTAGCCCCATGACGTAACCGAGTTCAAGGCTTGCGGTCGGCAGGCCAATTCTCAGCAAAGCGTCTAACAATGTCCGCTCGGCAATCTCTCCCTTTGCTAGAAGCAACGCGGTCGCGAGGGCGCCCGCTGGGATAAGAACCAAGACCTTGAAAAATCGCCCTAGGAGGGCGCCAAGAAAGGCGCCTCCGGTAATCAGGATTTCCATTTTGAAGCCCCCATTTGCCTGATGTTGGCATATTTTTCTTACGTGGCGCTTATGTTTTTGTTGGCGCTTATGTTTCTCGTTAAACTATCTCCCCAAAAGCAGGACCGCGCAAGTCTCATTTTTGGCGACATGCGCATTGAGCAATTGAAGCGCCTTGGGAAGGCCCGATAAGGCGACGACACCGCCGATCACGGCGCCGTCATCGCCACCTTTATCTCGATCTCACGCGCCGTCCGCCAGGGGCCCGTCAGCAAGCTCGTTGCGTCGCCGGGCAACCGAATTCCCGCGCCGGTCGGAATAATCGTTCCAATAAACTGGGATTCCTGTCCCGCCACACGCAAGGTGATTTGCGGCCTTGCGGGCGGCGGAAAAGGTTCGACCATGACGACGACAGCTTCGATGCCCTGCATTCCGCATCGCAACATGAGACCCGCCAACCGCGGATCGGACCGCTCGAAATCCGCCGTGTGCAAAATGGCCGCCATGCCCGGCGCGGTGGCCACCGTGGCACTCCGGATGAGACGCCAGGAACCGGCCGCGCCGCAGGCATCGATCGATTCGGGAGAACTTGGGTTGCCGCTGACTGCCGGCTTGAGGAAGTGGTGAGTTGGTGATAGAACGATAAAAAAAATCAACTCAATTTGTGAATTAAGTCATCGAGAAATCTTCGGTAAATAATGTGAATAATCTTTAATCATCAGTTGTGAGAGGCTTTCGGATGTTTCAGAGCCGCTTAAGCGGTATTGTAGAGCCACGGATCGGCACCGAGACAGATTCGCGGTTTTCCAGCCAATTCAAAATCTCCCGCCGAGAAATCGAAATCCTGGCGCGGGTTGTTGATCTTTTTCTTTTTGCAATTGCGAGCATCCTTGGGAGGAATCGTTTATCAATACGTTTGGTTCGAAAACCCCGCCACGGTCGAAGCCTGTTTGGGCGCCAGCATTATCAACGGCGTGGCATACGTTTGTTGGGCCAGTGCGCGCGGCCAGTACCGGCTTCCGGTGCTGCTCGCTCCGCTTCCGTATTTTGGCCGGCTGCTCGCGATCTTTGCTGCTACCGCTCTTTTGGTGGCTGGATCTTTCTTCTTTATGAGGGCAGCGCCGCGTTTCCGGCCTCGCCCTTGGTTGCGGCTTTATTGCCCCAGATGATTCTCTTGGTAATAGTCCGTTGGGTTTTCGCCGAGGCAACGCGCGCCCTGCTGTTCGCGGGGAGACTCGACGGACGCCGTGTCGTGACGATAGGCGAACCGGCGGAACTGCTGGGTTTGAATGCTAGTTTCCTACTGCGATACTGTGGCTTGCGGGAAGTCTTCCGGGTGGCGGTCGCAACCAAGGGCGGGCGCCGCCAGAGCGAGGTCCGGGCTAGTCTCGACGGCGCCCTCGCGGCGGCGCACGAACATGGCGCCGAGGAGTTTTTGGTAGCGCTGCACTGGGACAGCCAGGAGCTACTCGCGACAATTCGCTCCCGCCTTTGCGATTCTCCGCTTCCGGTCCGGCTTTTACCTGACCATAATATGAGAACCTTGCTGGGGCGGCGCGGTTTGTCCGCGGACGGGCTGTCGCTCCCGGTGACTCGCCAGAGGGCGCCGTTGAGCGCCTTCGAAAGAGCGGTCAAGCGGACTCTCGACGTCTGTGGTTCCATGACGGCAATAGTGATGTTGTGGCCGCTTTTCTTGCTTGTCGCGATCGCCATCAAGCTCGATAGCGTCGGCCCAATCATATTCCGGCAACGGCGAACCGGATTCAACGCCAAGGAGTTTGTCATCTTCAAGTTCCGGACGATGTCGGTTCTCGAGGACGGGCCGGGCATAGCTCAAGCGTGCCGTGACGATCCTCGCGCGACACTGGTCGGCAAATTCCTCCGCCGGTCGAGCATCGATGAGCTGCCGCAGCTCCTCAATGTTTGAGGGCTGGGCAGTGGTTCGCTGGAAACAGCGAATTTTTGCCTTCGTAACAAATTGGCCGATTGACCGTTTTCGCTGCGCGGGGTGCCTGCCTTAGAAGCACGGCGCCCGTCCGGACTTTCGAGCGGGGCGGAACCCGGTTCGCGGCGGTTAGGGGCTCTGTTCCGTCGCAGCAAGAGGCAAGGTTTCTCCTTGCGCGAAGATCGCTTCGAAACGCCGCTTAAATGCCGCCGCCGCGGCTCGGCTCTCGGTGACGAGGAGGTCGTTGTCCTGCCGCTTCAGTCCCGACGCGGAAAAGTTCGCGGCGCCCGTGCGTAGCCATTGGCCGTCGATTTGGTAGCTCTTGAGGTGCATCAAAGGTGATCTCGCGCGCTTGAAGCGCACCTCGATTTCAGGTGTCGCGAGCAGTTCCCGAAAGAGCGGCGTGGGTTCCCGCTCGCCGATTCGGCCTCCATCCATATAGATGCGAACCCTGACACCTCGCCCCGCCGCGCGGATCAATGCGGACATGACCGGCCAATCGGTCAGAACATAGGCGGCGACGTCGATGTCGTGCGCCGCCCGATCGATCAGCGCGACATCGGCTTGCTCCAGATTTTCGACCGGCGCGTAGTGAATGACCGGCGCGGGATCGGCGAGGCACCCCAAGAGCGAGACAAACACAACGGTGAGCCCAAGAGAGAGCCGACTGCCAGCACGAAAGTGCAATACGGTCATCGATCTTTGTCCAGCCTGCGGCTTCAAGGTAGTAGGTGGCAGGCTAGCCTTTCCCGTGCCTGGCGTCCGGCCGTGCCGCGCTTGCGCGGGCATTGCTTTTTTGGCGATTAACGAGCCGCATGCAATGCTATGATCCCCGCGATGGCTCGACGGACTGCCCACCGAAGGGCGGAAGCACGATTTTGCAATTTTTGGGTGCGGCCATGCCGGGGACGACCTCGCGAACAGATGACCCTCAGCGAGACCGCACGCTGCTGCCGGAGCGGCTCGTCAGCGGTTACGAAGCCTTCCTTGGCGGGCGCTTCCCGCGCGAACAAGACCGTTTTCGCCGGTTAGCCGAGGCTGGACAAAAACCCCAGATCATGCTGATCGGATGCTGCGATTCGCGCGTACCGCCGGAGGTCATCTTCGATGCGGAACCGGGAGCACTCTTTGTCGTGCGCAACATAGCTGTTTAGTCCCACGTTGTGCTGGTGTATGTTATGGCCAGCTAAAACGGGAGGGATTGTGGGACAAGTTTTACATGGATGCGCCCGCACGACAGTGGCGG
>JBOHJU010000226.1:0-4812 GCA_050728755.1 Methylocella sp. | reverse complement strand
ACGCTGAGTCGCGCGGTGCCCGTACTTCGCGGGCGATTTGCAAAAGCGGCGAGCGATCGGGGTTGTTGGGGATTTGCGCGCATCGCGGCCGCGCGCTTGCCGATTGCCGATCGTGCGAAACATGCCAATCAAAGGCTGCGGAGGAGCGGGACTGCGCGGCGCCCGAACCGGTTGCTGTTGAGAGAAAGCTAATTGGGATCCTAAGCAATCATTTGTCGGGTTCCTCGCGAACGCCGGATAGGCGCCGAAAATGTGATGTTTCGTCCCGGTAGCTCAGCAGGATAGAGCGGCGGTTTCCTAAACCGCAGGTCAGGGGTTCGAGTCCCTTCCGGGACGCCAAAATTGTCAAGTTGTCCAATCCTAAGGCATAGGGAACGGAACGTACCTAAGTCATGGGTGCTCCTTGACAGACGCTCGAAGAGTGGTGAAGGCAAGTTCCGCACGGGCCGCATCGAGTGCTTCGCAAAGAAAGCGAAAGCGCGAGGCCTGATCGGTGACGGTGAGGGAATTGCCATAGGGATGATTGCCGAGGCGGAACTCGCCCGTGGAGGCGGCGCAGCAAAGGTCAATGGGTGCGGCGCCCGCTGACCGCGGCGTTCCGGTGGCGCGCTGGCATCGACACCTCCTGCTTGCCAGAGCAAACAAAAAGTGTAACCGATGTGTCCGGAACGAAACGTCACCTATGTCTCGGGCCGCACAGCTGAGCCGGATGGAGGCCGCCATGGCGATCCCAACAGCTCTGCGGTGCATGCTCATTCGAACTAGCGTTTGTTCGGCCAGCTTTTTGGCGGCATTGGCGGCCAGCGCGCAGACAACTCCGCTTACCCGCCAGCGGTCGCAGAGCGCGATCCCTGGAGGGGGTGTTCTTGTGGTCCCGAGAACGAGGGGTTTGTTCGAAACGGCGCGGCTAGCGCTGCCCGACGAAACTTGCGTCCGATAACGCGGCCATGGCGACAGCTCCGCCCACCATATTCGACCGCCGCCAGGCAAGGCGGAGGCTCGCCCGCGCGGCCGCCGCCGGAGCCGAGGAATTTCTCCTCGTCCATGCCGGCGAAGAGTTCTGCGAGCGGCTTTCCTCGATCAAGCGGAATTTTTCCGCCATCCTAGATGCCGGCACGCCTTCGCCTTGGCTTGCCGCGCGGCTCGCGGACCGGCTTCGGCCACGCTTTCTGGTCCGGATGACACCGCTGGCGGAAGCGGCCGGCGATGGTTCTCTCCTGCGCCTTGTGGGCGATGAGGAAAGCTTGCCGCTGGCGCCTGAATGCTTCGATCTGGCCGTATCGGCGCTCTGCTTGCAAAATCTCAACGATCTTCCCGGAGCGCTCATTCAGCTTCGCCGGGTTTTGAAGCCGGACGGGCTTTTCCTCGGTTGCCTTCTTGGCGGCGAGAGCCTGCATGAGTTGCGTACCGCCCTCGCCGTGGCCGAGGCGGAGATTTACGGCGGGATCAGCCCGCGAGTCGCTCCATTCGCGGATGTGCGCGACATGGGCGGGCTTCTGCAACGAGCCGGGTTCGCCTTGCCGGTTGCCGACAGAGAACCGGTCACGGCGCGCTACGCGGACATGTTTGGCCTAATGCGCGATCTGCGCGCGATGGGTGCATCCAGCGCGCTGTCCGCGCGGCTGCGCAAGCCCGCGAGGAAGGACTTTTTCTTGCGCGCCGCAAACATCTATGCGGAGCGGTTCGCCGATCCCTGCGGCCGCGTTCGCGCGACCTTCGAGATGATCTTCGTCTCCGGCTGGGCGCCGCACGAAAGCCAGCAAACGCCGTTGCCGCCGGGTTCGGCCAAGATGCGGCTCGCTGACGCGCTTGGCATCAAACCGGTTTCAAGGAGCTAGCTGCGATCTCGCGGTTATTGCACGAGTTCCCAGGTGACTTCGACTTCGGTGCGCAAGGTCTGGACGCTAGGCTCGACGGGAATGGCGACGGCGGCGGCGCGTGGGGCGCCTCTCGGCGACATCCCGGCGAACCCAGGGGCAACCGGTTCGGGCGGTTGTGTCGCGATTTCCAGGACCCGCCCGAGCTTGAGGCCGAGCCCGTCGACGTAGCTATTGGCCTTGCGCAAGGCGTCGCGAACGGCGTCGCCGCGCAGGATATCGTATTTCGCCTCCTTTTGCGAATAATCGAATGCGATGCTGTCAAGACTGGTGGCGCCCTTGTCCATCAATTGCCCCGCCAGGGTACCGGCCTTTTCGATTTTCCGGACCCGCACGCTCAACGAATTATGGGCGACATAACCGCGCAAGGTCCGCTTTGTGCGGCCATTGGCGTCGGTGACTTCATCGTAAGCCGGCGCGAGCGTGACCGATAGCGTCTTTATATCTTTTGCCTCGATGCCTTGCGCCTTGATCTCGCCGATGATGGCCTGAGCGGCGAGGGCGTTGTCGCGCGCGGCGGCGGCGGCGTTTGGCCGTTCGGTATCGACACCGAGCGAGATCGTCGCGATATCGGGGCCGACTTCCATGCTTGCGACGCCATTCGTCGTGATGGTCGGCACCGAGTCTCTTAGGGGCAGAGGCAGGACTGGTTGGGAATGCGCTGTACCAAGCGGCGTCGCAATGGCGAGCGGAAGCGCGGCAATGAGAGCGAGGCAAGCAAGCGGAAGACGTAAGCGGAAAATTGACATGAGAAATCTTTCGCGGGAAGGAGGACGGGCGTCGAGAGGACGCCAAAGGCTATAAGTGTCGTCTGTTGATGACGGTTTTTCGACTGTAAAAGCCAGGTTTTGGTCAGTCGGTCAATGTCAGATTATGCCATTCAACTCGCGGCGAGTATTATCGGCGAGACGGCTTCGATCCTGTCAAGGACGCGAGTTTCGCTCGCGTCGGCTAAGCCGGTGCCATAGCCCGTCGCTTGCTACGGGCGTTCATCTGAATGCCCTATGGCGTCCTTGACAGGATCGAACCTCTCGCCAAACTTGGCCCGATGAGATGAAAGGCGGGTGCGATTTCGAGCGACACTGACCGAAATCTCAAATTCCAACTTCTAAATTTTATCCCCCAGCGCGTGGGGCTTGCCCGCCCGGAAACCTGGCAAGTGTAGCGATCACTTCGGCGTCCGTGATCTGGCGGAAATCTCCGTAGAAAAAACCGACCGCTTCGAGCCACACGGGAGATTCAAGACAGACGACGCTGTCGGCCTCGTCCCGCAGCTCATCGAGTGTGTCCTTGGCCGCCACCGGCACGGCGAGCACCAGCTCCTTTGGCGCGCGCGCGCGCATCGCGCGAAGAGCCGTGCGCATTGTCGCGCCGGTCGCGATGCCGTCGTCGATAACGATGACGGTGTGGCCCGTCACATCGGCGCGGGCGCGGGCGCCAAGATAGCGCCGGCGGCGGCGTTCGATTTCGGCGAGCTCCGCGTCGCGGACCGCATTGAATTCCTGTTCGGTGACGCCGGAGCATTGGATGATTTCCGCATTGCGCACGACGATCGGGGCGGCGCCGTTGGCCACCGCGCCCATCGCGAGTTCGGGCTGCGCCGGAACGCCGATTTTCCGCACCAGGATCAGATCGAGCGGCGCGCCGAGAGCCGCCGCGACCTCGGCCGCGACAGGCACGCCTCCGCGCGGAAGCGCAAAAACGACCGGCAAGCGCTCCCTGTACTGAGCGAGCGCCGTGGCCAGGACGCGGCCCGCGGCGGATCGATTCTCGAAGGACACTGCGCCGCTTCCCCGCACTTACTTCGCGCCGCAAACCTTTTGGGCATAGGGTGCCCGGCGCAGAGCTATAGGACTCGACCGGACGGCACGCTGATAAACCGGCGCGCGGGGATTCCAATGCAATTACCGGTGGTGTCCTCCGCCACCGCGCCCGCGGCCTCCACCTCCATGCCAACCACCGCCATGCCCGCCGCCGCCATGCCCGCCGCCGCCATGCCCGCCGCCGCCATGCCCGCCGCCGCCATGCCCGCCGCCGCCATGCCAGCCGCCGCCATGCCAGCCACCGCCATGCCAGCCGCCGCCATGCCAACGACCGCCATGCCAACCGCCGCCGTCCCAGCCGTTCCACCCATAGCCGCCGCCCCAGCCATAGCCGTAACGCCAAGGGTAGCCGCACCAGTACCAGCCGGGTCCCCGCCAGCCATTGCCATACCAGCAATAGTTGTAGCCGCCCCAGACATATTGGGCTTTTTGCAATGGAACCGCTTCGCTTGCTGCCGTTGCTACGGCCGCATTCGGCATAGCCGCTGCCCGCGCTTTACCCCCCGCCATGGCGGCAGTCATGGATACGGCCGCAGCCGCAACGATCATCAACCGGCGCATGTGCTCCTCCTTTGGGTTACGGTCTCCACCTTGTCACGCGAGACATTCTCTAATCCGCTCACTGCAGTCAATGCGCGTTTGGCGTTTGTTTTTGGTGATTGGCGGCCTTGCGGGCGCGTTTGGCGAGCGTGCGCAGCCGCAAGGCGTTGAGTTTGATGAAGCCTGCGGCGTCGCGATGGTCATAGGCGCTTGCGCCTTCCTCGAAGGTCACCAGATCTTGATCGTAGAGCGAATAAGGGCTCGAACGGCCAACGACGAAAGCCGAGCCCTTGAAGAGCTTCAAGCGCACCCGCCCCGTGACAAATTCTTGGCTGCGATCGATCAAAGCTTGCAGCATTTCGCGCTCTGGCGAAAACCAGAAACCATTGTAGATGAGCTCGGCATATTTCGGCATCAGCTCGTCCTTGAGATGGGCGGCGCCGCGATCGAGGGTGATACTCTCGATGCCGCGATGGGCGAAATAAAGGATCGTGCCGCCGGGGGTTTCATACATGCCCCGTGATTTCATCCCGACGAAGCGGTTTTCGACGAGATCGAGACGTCCAATGCCG
>JBOHJU010000225.1:0-4828 GCA_050728755.1 Methylocella sp. | reverse complement strand
GGAAAGCTCTTGCATCGCCGCCATGGCGACCACCGCGAAGGCCTCGTTGATCTCGAAAAGATCGACATCCGCGAGCGGCCAGCCGGTCTTGTCCATTAGTTTTCGCAACGCCTCGATGGGGGCGGTGGCGAATTGGCTGGGCGCCTGCGCGTGCGTAGCATGCGCCAGGATCGTCGCCAGGGGCGAGATGCCGCGCTTTTCGGCCTCCGAGCGGCGCATGAGAACGAGCGCCGCGGCACCATCCGAGATCGAACTCGAATTCGCCGCCGTCACGGTGCCGCCTTCCCTAAACGCCGGTTTCAGATGAGGAATTTTGTCGAGCTTTGCCTTGAGCGGCTGCTCGTCTTGCGAAACAATCCGGTCTGGGTCCTTGCCGTTCTTGACCGCGACCGGCGCGATCTCCTTTGCAAAGCTGCCGTCGGCTATCGCCCGTTGCGCCCGCTCCAACGAGGTAACAGCGAAGGCGTCCTGAGCGGCGCGGGTGAATTGAAAGCTTTGCGCGCAATCCTCCGCGAAGGCGCCCATCGGCAAATGCTCGCCATAGGCGTCCTCGAGCCCATCGAGGAACATGTGATCGATAAGTCGGCCGTGCCCCATGCGGTAGCCGGACCTCGCGCGATCGAGCAGATAGGGGGCGTTGCTCATGCTTTCCATGCCGCCCGCCAGCGCGATCCGCGCACTCCCGGCGCACAAAATGTCATGCGCCAGCATAATCGCCTTCATGCCGGAACCGCACATCTTGTTGACCGTGGTGCAAGGGGCCGCCTGCGGCAAGCCGGCGGCCAACGCGGCCTGACGGGCAGGAGCCTGACCCTGGCCCGCCGGCAAGACGCAGCCAAGAATCACTTCCTCGATGTCCTCTGGCTTAACGCCGGACCGCGCGAGCGCCGCTTGCACCGCCGTGGCGCCGAGGCATGCGGCGGCAAGGTCTTTGAATTCGCCTTGAAAGCCGCCAATCGGCGTGCGCGCGGCAGCGGCGATGACGATCGGATCGGCGTTCGCCATGGTTTTTCATTCCTTTCCAAATGATAGATTGTGATCGGCGGCCGAAGGCGAAAGAGGCCGCCCGCTTAAGCCCGACGATTTGTCATCGGCCGGCCAGAATCTTTTAACCGCGTGATCTTTATCGCAAGGCCGGCGCCAGAATCGGACAGGGCGCAAAAACACGGGGCCAGCCGGCATCGTCCATTGCGGCAAAACGCCGAGCGCCGCCTTCTTGCCGTCGCTGAGCTTGCTCAAGCGCGTGCCCGCTCGGCCCAGGGGAGCGCGTTGAGGGATGCGATCGCCGCCGCTATGTCGCGCGCGGCGGCCATATGGGCGGGGTTCTCAATGTCGAAGGTCTCGGTCGTCGCCGACATCAGCAGGCCGCTGTTGGGCAGGCGCTCGACAATCGCCGATGCCGGTGGGGTGACGAGCGAAGCAAGCCAGGGGCAAAGATATTGAATCCAGGATTCGTGGAAACAGATGCCGCCAGGAACAGACTCAATAAGCGCATGGGGATACGCCGCGGCGCATAACGGGTCCCAGGCGTCAGCCATGGCGAGAAGGGCGGGCTTGAAGATATTGTAAGTAAGGACCGAGGGGTCAGGAATGTAGCCGCTGCTTGTCTCGAGCACGGCATCGTTCGGAAAAGGTTTGGGGTAGGTCGAACCCGCATTGACCCGCGCGGAAAATAAGCGCTCCCTCGCCTGTCCTCTCGTCACCGCGCTGAACCAATAGCCATAGATCGGCAGTGGCTTGCCCCAATCACTCTTGGTCAGGCCCGCGGCCACTTCCTCCGCGTAACGCTCGCGCATGGTCTCGAATTTTTTTGGACGTTTTCTTCCGCAGGTCCAGAGCGAAAAGACGGGGTCGATTATCGCCAGCCCGTCGATCAGGTGCACGAAACGCGCGGCAAGCGCCTCGGGTGTTTCCGCGCGGCGCTCCCAATAAGCGTGAATATTATAGCCCTTTCCGAACACGAGTTGCATCATTGCATCTCCGCCGGCACGGTGAACACTGAGATTCTTCCCTTGAGCTTGACATTGTCATCGAAAATTTCGCGAGCCTTCTCCGCAGCTGCTTCCTCCGCAAAATGCCATGCGATAGCCCGCCCGCCGCTCGCGTCGAGTTGGTCGCCCGTCTGCTTGACCCAATCGTTAACCACGTTGGCCGCGATAGATGGGTATTGCAACAGGTACGCGAGGCCCGGTCCCTTGGCCTCGATCATCGTCCCGTCGCTTTCGCGGCAATCGTCGAAGACGACGGGCTCTCCCGTGACTGGATTGGTCAAGCTGACCGCGACTCCCGGCGGCAAGGGGCGCTGCGGATTATTGAGGGCGCTGATCTGCGCCTGATAGAGTTTCGCCCGGTCCGAGGCGCCATGCGGCACGTCCGGCCCAGGATCCGGGCAAAGCTTGGGTGACTCCTCCTCGGCCTCCGCCTGCGCCGCCGCGTCGCCCGCCCTGTCCGAGGCCTGCGAGGTCTCGTGCGGCGGCATCGCGCTCGCGAGCGTCGCGACGTCGAAAACAATGCTGCCGCCCACTTCGCGGGCGATGGGGGTGCCGGTCTCGACCTCATAGAAGATGCCGTCCTGCCCACGTTGCGCCACGGCGGCGACCTCGCCGTCTTGGGTCAGACGCAGCGTGTTTTCATCTTGATTGATCGCGTAGCCAAGGCCGGGATCGCCCGGAACCGCGCCTTCCGCGGTCAAGCCGGGATTGGGCGAGGGAACAAAGATCGCGCCGAGAACGGCGCCGGCGCCGCCGATCGTCGCGCCGAGCTCGGCGAGGCCAGCCAGAAATCGCGGGCTGGCGTTGGCGAACAAAGCATCGGCGAGGGTTCCGGCCCCTTCTCCCGCCGCCACAGCGGGCGGCAGGCTCGCGAGCCGCGCAGATGCGGGCGGCGCCGAAATGCCCGAGCCCCCATCGCCGGTCACTCCCCGCTCTCGCGCCCGCTCCCGGCGGGAACACGCGGCTGATCGGGGTCGTATTTTTCGAGATCGCGCGCGGACGGATTCTGCGCAATCTTACATTTCACGCCGGGGTTGCAGTCTGATCTCGAAGTTTCGCAAGAGCGAGCGATGTCCAAACCGGGCCAAAACGCTTTTTGCGCAATCTTACATTCCACGCTGGGCTTGCAGACTGAACTCGAGGTTTCGCAAAAGCCACGCTCTGGCCTTGCGTGAATAGCGCAGCGCTATTCATGCCGGCCGCGCAATTCCGGCGGCCTCGCCGTCGATGCGGCCGGAGCGTAGTTCGATCTTGCGCTCGCATTTTCCGGCGAGCGCAGAATCATGGGTGACCAATATCAAGGTCGCGCCGCGATCGCGCTTCAAGGCGAGCATGAGGTCGATGATCCCGGCGCCTGTTGCCTCGTCAAGGTTTCCGGTCGGCTCGTCGGCGACGAGGATGGCAGGGTTCGGCGCCAACGCGCGGGCAAGCGCGACGCGCTGCTGTTCACCGCCCGACAATTGCGCCGGGTAGTGCCCTTGTCTATGATCGAGGCCGACAGCGGCGAGCTCGGCGCTGGCCCGCGCGAAAGCCTCGGCGGCCCCCGCCAATTCGAGCGGAATCGCGACATTTTCGAGAGCGGTCATGGTCGGAATAAGGTGGAACGACTGGAACACGATGCCGATCCGCGCGCCCCGGAAGCGCGCGAGCGCATCCTCGCCAAGACGATCGAGACCTATACCGTCGACCTTGACAGAGCCCGCATCGGGCCTCTCGAGGCCAGCAATGACCATGAGAAGGGTTGATTTGCCCGCGCCCGAGGGACCGCTAAGGGCGGCTGTTTCGCCGCGTCCTATTTTCAGCGAAATTCCCTTGAGGATATGGACCCTCGCCGCGCCGCGTCCCAGGCTTAGATGCACATTTTCGAGTTCGACCGCCGGGTCCTCCATCCATGCCCTCCGATAGCGCACCCGAAACCGCCTCACTCAATCCGATGCCACGGTCGAGGCCTGGCGGATATGGCCATCGCCGCGCTTTCCTGCAATTATCGGCCGCGCTTTTGCTGGCGGCGCTGTCATGTCCGGCCCAGCCCGCCGCGGCCAGAACGCCGCCACTGAAAATCATTGCCTTCGGCGACAGTCTGGTCGCCGGTTTCGGGTTGGCAGCCGACGCCACCTTTCCCGCCGTGCTCGAAAAGACACTGCGGGCGGAAGGCTATCATGTGACGGTCGTCAACGCCGGGGTCTCCGGCGATACCGCTTCGGGCGGCGAAGCGAGGCTCGATTGGACGCTTGGCGATGGCGCCGATGGCGTGATCCTGGAACTTGGCGCCAACGACATGCTGCGCGGGGTCGACCCCGAGGTGACGAAGGCCGCGCTCGACGCCATACTTGGCGAGCTCAAGGCGCGCAATATCAAAGTCTTGATCGCGGGCATGAAGGCCGCGTCAAGCCTCGGCCAAGATTACAAAATGCGCTTCGACGCCATCTACCCGGCCCTCGCCAAAAAATACGAGGCGCCACTTTATCCGTTTTTTCTCGAAGGAGTGGTTGGCGAGCCGACCCTTGAACTTGGCGATGGATTGCATCCCAATCCCGCCGGAGTCGAACGCATCGTCAAAGGCATTCTTCCTGGCGTCCGCGGTTTTGTGGAGCAATTCGGGGCAAAAGCCCTACGGCGCGAATAAACGCGCGCTTTCCAAAATGGAAAGCACCCATAAATCCGCCTGTTCATGTGCGTCGTTTACAAGGCGCGCGGTCGAGCTGTCCTCTTCTAGGGTCCGGACTCAATTAATTCAGATCCAATAGGCTAAGGTAGCGGCGAAGCAGAGGGCCGAAAAGAAGTTTTGCGCGAGCTTGTCGTAGCGGGTGGCGATGCGACGGAAGTCCTTGAGCCGG
>JBOHJU010000224.1:0-4874 GCA_050728755.1 Methylocella sp. | reverse complement strand
GGGAGGATCCGTATAAGACGGTGTTTGAACCGCTGAGCCGGTTTCCCTCCGGACCTTCGCGGAGGGGGTCAGATCACCGCCAAGGCGAGGAGCGAGGCGCGCAAGAGCCCCTTATCCGTGGCGATTTCGCCGCAATCGAGGCGGGGCTGCTTGGCGCCGCCCGGCATGAAAGTGGCGAGAACCTGTTCGAGTCTGACGACCTGGACGATTGCGAGGAGGCGGAAGCCGCGGAGCACTGGCGTTACGAGGACACCGCGGCGGGGTCCCGCGAGGCCGGTCCTCCTTTTGAGGAAATCAGATCGCGGCGCCCGCTCTATGTCATGGCCGCGATGATCGTCGCCGGGCTAGCCGGCATCGGCGCCAGTTTTGGCTTCAAGGGCGCGGTTTCGCATCAAGGCGAGGTCGCAACGATCAGGGCTGCCGATGGGCCAGCCAAGATTCAACCGGAAGCGGCGGCGGCGAGCGCCGAAATTCCGGATCAAGATGCCTCGATCCTTGGCGGATCGCCGCAACCGTCGCCGGTCGCCGTGGCCAATAATGTGGAACAGCCAGCCGATTTGTCCGCGCAAGCGAATGTGCCAGAGGCGCAGGCCCCGCGCCCCATCGCCGGTCCTGCCGCCGGGGCGGCAAGTGTTCCCGTGCCGGCCCCGCCGATGCAGGCTCAGCCGCAACCGTCCACCGCACCGCTCACCATCGCCGATCTTATCGAGCCGAAAAAGGTCAAGACCGTTTCGGTTCGGCCAGACGGCACGCTACTGCCAGACGACGCACCGCCACAGGTTACGGCGCCTGCCGTGCCCGTGCCCGCAGCGCGCCCCGCCGTCGCCTCCGTAGCCAAGGCCGCAACGCCAAAATCGGCGGCGCGGGTGGCGACGACCCCCAAATCGGCCGCGGCAGATGCGAACGGCAATCCGCAGCCGCGACCCTCCGCTGCCGCCAGGGTCAAGCGGGAAGAGCTCGCCGACACGCGGGATCAGGCGCCAGCGGCCGAATTGCCGCAGGCGTCGCCCGGTAGTTTCGCGGTCCAGCTCGCGGCCCCGGCGACCGAACAAGAGGCGCGTGCAACCCAGGTCCGGCTCTTGAAAAAGTTTGCCGCCGAATTGACGGGGTTCCATACCTCGATCCACAAGGCGGCAGTCGGCGGCAAGCCGGTTTATCGTGTCCGAGTCGCCGGTTTTCCATCGCGGGACGAGGCCGTCGCGTTGTGCCAAAAACTTCAAAGCGGCGGGGGCAATTGCTTCGTCGCCAGGAACTGATGCGGCCGAACTGGCCGGGGCGCCTCGGCTTGGCAGCGTGCGGGTGCTGTAGTTCGAGCGTGAAGGGCTGACGGCAGCCCGAAGGGCCGGAGCGCGATCCTGTGGGCGTCCGCGGCGAATCGGCGGCGGGGTGTGCCCCAATGGCTGAGCGCGCGGCGAAGTTTGATACCGGCGCGGCAAGTCCGCAAAGGGAAGGCGATCGGTTGGATTTGCCTTTTGCTCAAAATGGCGCGGAGGCCCGGGAGGAAGGCTCCTTGGTGGTCGACGTCGAGGGTTTTGAAGGCCCGCTCGATCTATTGCTCGACCTCGCGCGCCGGCAGAAAGTGGATTTGAGCAAGATTTCAGTGCTGGCGCTCGTCGAGCAATATCTCGAATTTATCGCGGCGGCGCGCCGCCTTCGTCTCGAACTCGCGGCGGATTATCTCGTCACGGCGGCTTGGCTCGCCTATTTGAAGTCGCGCCTTTTGTTCCCGCAAGCGGCGAAGGGCGACGAACCGGAAGCCCAAGAATTTGCCGGCGCATTGCAGCTCCGGCTTCGCCGCCTCGATGCAATCCGCGCCGCCGCCGAAGCGCTTGTCAACCGGCCGCGCCTTGGCCGCGATACGTTTTTGCGCGGCCTGCCCGAGCCGGCCCCCGCCGGCGGCGCGCCGCAATGGCGTGCAAGTCTTTACGAATTGTTGTCCGCCTATTCCCAGCGGCGCCAGAAACGGGCGCTCGCGCGAGTGACCGTGAAACAGCGGTTAGTCTGGTCGCTCGCGCAGGCGCGCGGCGAACTTGAAAAATTTGCCGGGCGGGCGCTCGATTGGACGGTGCTCGACACTTTTCTTATCGCCTTTTGTACCACGCTCGAGGTGCGCCGCACGGTCAGGGCTTCGGCGCTTTCCGCTTCACTTGAAATGGCGCGGGAGGGCAGGATCTCGATCCGTCAGGACGCGGCCTTCGCGCCGCTTTGGATCAAGCGTAAATCGCCGGGGACCGCGGCTTTTCCGTATTTGGTTCGAGGGTGAGCGACTGGCGATCCGGGGCGGACGAAGGAGGACTTGATTTTGGCGGAACTGGCGCAACTCTTTGCTCATATTGATCCAAGTCAGCGGCCGTCGCGCGACGCCGGTTTGGCCGAGGCCATGCGGATCGCCGAGGCGCTGCTTTTCGCGGCGGCGGAGCCTCTTGCCGAGAAGGATATCGAGAAGCGCATGCCGCGCGGCGTCGCGGCCGGCGCGGTCCTCGATGCGCTGAAGGCCGGCTACGCCTCGCGCGGCGTCAATCTCGTGCAGGCCGGCGGGAAGTGGATGTTTAGGACGGCGGCCGATCTCGCCTGGCTGCTCGCCACCGGGGAAGGCGAATCCAAACGGCTCTCGCGGGCGGCGCTTGAAACGCTGGCGATCGTTGCCTATCATCAACCCGTGACGCGCGCCGAAATCGAGGATATCCGCGGCGTCGCCATCTCGAAGGGAACGCTCGATCTTCTGCTCGAAACCGGATGGGTCCGCTTTCGCGGCCGCAGGCGCGCACCCGGCCGTCCAATCACCTACGGGACGACCGAAGCGTTTCTGATTCATTTCGGGCTTGAGGCGATACGCGACCTTCCCGGTCTTGACGAACTTAAGGGCGCGGGCCTATTCGACGGCCGTCTGCCGCGGGGTTTTAGTATCCCGGAGCCTTGCGACGGGGCGGAGCTTACCGAGGACGAGGATCCGCTCGAGGACGACGCGGGCGCCGATTTTGCCGGCGGAACGCCCGCGGCCGGCCCGGAAAGACCCGCATCGCGCGAGAATCTCCCGGGCCCGAAAGAAGCTTTGCCCGCGCCCGAGAATTGCGACTCTTGATCGCCGCCGGTCGCGCCACGCGCTTGTGGAGTATCCCGCCACAAATCTTGGACTTGACCTTCGACCCAGAAGTAGGGGCCAACCCTGGCGAGCTTGGCCGCTCTTACCGGTGAGAACGGCGCCTCGCCTTCTTGTTTTTGTGCTTATGAAAGCCTAGGTTTTTGCCACGGCGGGCGGCATTCGGCTCGTCTCGCATTGGATACGGAGAGCTGCATCATGGGCGGTCTGTCGATCTGGCATTGGCTCATTGTTGGAACAGTCGTGTTGCTCGTGTTTGGCGGCAAAGGCAAGATTTCCGACATTATGGGGGATGTCGCCAAGGGCATAAAAGCGTTCAAGAAAGGCTTGGCCGAAGAAGACGAAAAGCCCGAGGTGGAGCGCCCCACTGATCCGCCGATGCGCACCATCGATCATCAAACCGCCGCTGACCCCGCGAAGATTCCGGACACGCATAAGCCCGGTTGATCGCCCCGGCGATGGCCGGGTTCTGTTCCGGTGAACCGGGCAGGCGCGGGGCCTAGAATTTGTTCATGATCATCGCCAGTAAGCTGTGAGCGACGTTTCCTCATGTTCGACTTTGACGCCGGCAAGTTCATTATCGTTGGAATCGTGGCGCTGATCGTCATCGGGCCGAAGGAACTTCCTCGCGTCATGCGCCAGGCGGGGCAAGCTGCGGCCAAGATGCGGCGCATGGCGGCCGAGTTTCGCGGCCAATTCATGGACGCCATGCGTGACGCCGGCATCGACGATATCAAGGCCGATGTGGCAATGCTCGCGGAAAGCGCGAAGGCCGATGCCGGGATCGATCCGCTTGCCGAAATCAAGGCAAAACTCACCCAGGCCATCGACGCGGCCGGAAAACCCGCGCCTCTTCCTGTCGCGGGTGCGCCAATGATAGCGGCCCCCCACACCGCGGAGTCGTCCTTGAATTCGATTGCCTTGCCGCACTTGCCCGAAACCCCCGAGGATGCCGCCCAATCCTTGCTTGCAGCCGGCATTGCTCCGGTCACCCCCGAAGCCGGTCGCGGCTCGCCAAATCAAGGGCCGCCCGCCCCCGGGGCGATCGATTCCGAGATGCGGGCGCTCACCGATGCGCTCGCGGCCGAGATGGGAGAGATGACGCCCCGGCGCACTGAGCCGGACGACGCGAAGATGCAAGAAAAACGGTGACTGTTCTAGGCGCCCCGGTTCGGTTACACGAAAGTAACCCATGCCTTGCGGAACGAGCCACCCATGACCGACGCCGATATCGAGGCGACAAAAGCGCCCCTGATGGACCATTTGATAGAGCTGCGCGCGCGGCTCATCAAGGCGCTCGCCGCCTTCGTCGTGATGTTCGTCGTCTGCTTCTATTTCGCCAAGGACATTTACAATATTTTGGTCGTGCCGTTCGAGCACGCCGCCGGCCCCGACGCGCGGCTGATCTATACCGCGCCGCAGGAATATTTTTTCACCCAAATCAGGGTCGGAATTTTTTCCGCCGCGTTTTTCTCCTGTCCGGTGATTTTCGCGCAGCTTTACGCCTTTGTCGCGCCCGGCCTCTATAAGCATGAGCGCAAGGCCTTCGCACCTTATCTCATCGCCACGCCGGTGTTTTTCGCGGCGGGCGCGCTGCTCGTCTATTTCGTCGTCATGCCGAATCTGTTGCGCTTTTTTATCGGCATGCAGCAGGCCAAGGAGCCGGGGCGCGCGCAAATCGAGCTGTTGCCGCGGGTCAGCGAATATCTTTCGCTGATCATGACCTTGATTTTTGCTTTCGGCATTACGTTTCAACTGCCCGTCGTGCTGACCC
>JBOHJU010000223.1:0-4940 GCA_050728755.1 Methylocella sp. | reverse complement strand
GGCAAGCTCCCGGCGCATCACCTCGCGGAGCGTTCTCAGACGGCCGTATTCGGCGGCAAGGAAAGCGTTCGCGGCCAAGCGATTTTCGAAATCGAGCATGCCGGCGGCATCGAGTTCGCCGTCGAGCGCCGCCTGGGTGAGAAGTGTTTCGTTGCCCGTGCTCATTTTGCCGCTGGCCTCCCCAAGGCCGCCATGAGGAGACCGCGCGCGCGGGCGAGGCGCGACATTACCGTGCCCAAGGGCACGCCGGTTATCTCAGCGATCTCACGGTAGCTTAACCCATTAATGTCGCGCAGCACGAGGGTTTCCTTGAAAGGCGGCGGCAAGGCGAAGATCGCGCGCTCAATTCCCGCGGCATCGGCTTTCGCAATCAAGGCTTCCTCCGGCGTCGGAGCGCTATCCGCCGGCGCCAGGGCTTCGATATCCTCGGGGACCATCAATGCTTTCGGCCGGTTGCGCGCAAGCCAGGTGAAGGCCGCATTTCGCGTGATGGCGAGAAGCCAGGCACGGGCGTTGCCGCCACTGTAGCGGTCGAGCCCTCGCAGCGCCCGTAAACAGGCATCTTGGACAATATCCTCGGCGTCGGTGCCGTTGCCGGTAAGCCAGCGCGCCAGCGCGTAGGCGTCATCGAGGTGCGGCATAACCACCGCCGTAAAATGTTCATCCGAGAGGGCGTTCGTCAAGCGGGAAGCCCCATAACGAGGTTCCGGGATTCTCAATTCCGTCGTGGCGAACATACCATCTGGGGATCATTCCGGCAGGTTTTCCGTGAGCATCGACCTCAAAAACGCCGATGGCGATAGAGTCATGGCGCCCTTCCCATCCCGCATCTTCGAGGACTGCACCGGAAAATCCGCGCCTTCGATCCCATCGCAGCGACACTTCTACCGGCATTGAAAGCGCGAACTAGACAATGTCCATTTTCAGTCGCCTTTGCCGCTGCCCGCAGGTAAGATGGGCTTTTTCGTCGCAGCCAAGAGTTTGCGCTCCTGCGCGTACCGCGCGAACAGTTGGCCATCAACCGTGCCAGTACCAAGCACATACCAAACGGTGTCACCGAAAACCGAATCTGGCATACCAACGACATCGAAGTGAACGCCTGGCCCATAGACCTTAGCAAGCTCGCTCGCGTAGATTTCCGCATTCCGTCGTGTGAGATATTCAGCGATCATTATGCTTCCTCCCTTTGCCACAGAAGAGACTTGCATGTGCGCGTATTTATTCCCCGCGCCTACGAATTTGCCGCGGCCGTTGCCGTTTCGCCTCGTGCATCGTCGCCGAGCGAAGGGAGATAGCTAATCGGTGGTATCGCCCTCGCCATTCTGATGGCGCGCAGCATCAGGGGATCAATCCGGCAGGTCCATTCCATAGGGGCCCGTTCCAACTCATCGCTGCAACTTGGCTTCCGTGACCGCGGCGATTGTCGCTTGCCGCGGAAAGTGCTAGCGCAGCTTTGAGAAAGCAACTTGGCGTTGGAATATGGGGCTTGGCTCAAGCCTTTCGCGGGCGAACCGTGAGATGGCGGATCGGCGGACGGAAACGCGTGCTCGCAGGACAATTCGCACTCATCGCCGCCGCTCTATTTACCGGCGCCGCTGTCTACGTCAACGTGGCGGAACAACCGGCCCGCCTTGCGCTTGACGACAGGGCGCTCCTCGCGGAATGGAAATCCGCTTATCAGCGCGGCTTTGCCATGCAAGCTCCCTTGGCGCTTACCGGCTTTCTTCTTGGTCTCATCGCCGCATGGGCCGAAATGGACTGGCGTTGGGTCGCGGGTGCCGTCATTCTCGTTGCCAACTGGCCTTTCACGCTCATCGCCATCGTGCCGACGAACAAACTCTTGATGGAAATCGCGCCGCAAAATGCAGGCCCGAAAAGCCGCGCATTGATCCGGGTATGGGGCAAATTGCACGCCGTGCGGAGTGCACTCGGCGCCACCTCGACCGTGCTTTTCCTTTGGGCTTCGCTGCACGCTTGGCTGGAGGCTTCGCTGCAATAGTCATGGCGAGTTCTTGGGCCGCCGCCGTCGCTTTTCGCGTGGCGCTCCCAGCGCGACCCAGAAGCCGGTCATGCCAATTCGATGCGTACCGGCACGTGATCCGATGGTCTTGCCTCGCCGCGCATTTCTTTGTCGATGGCAACCTCGACCAGCCGGTCCGCCGCTCGCGGCGAAAGCAAGAGATGGTCGATTCGGATGCCTTTGTTGCGTTGCCAAGCGACCGCTTGATAATCCCAGAATGTGTAATGCGAGGTGTCGTCCGTCGTTGCGCGCAGGGCGTCGATCAGGCCGAGGTTGAGAAAGGATCGAAAGCGCGCCCGGGTCTCCGGCAAAAATAACGCGTCGCCCACCCAGGCGGCGGGATCGGCAGCATCGCGGGGCGTTGGAATCGCATTGTAGTCGCCGGCGAGGACAAGCGGCTCCTCCAGCGCCAAAAGATCTCTTGCGTGCGCGAAGAGGCGATCCATGAAGGCGAGCTTGTCGGCGTATTTTTCGGTTTGCGGCGGATTGCCGTTCGGCAAGTAGATCGAGGCGACGCGGACAACTCCCTCGCCGTTTGGGACGACCGCCTCGATATAGCGCGCCTGTTCGTCACCGGGATCGCCCGGCAGTCCCCGCGCGGCTTCAATCGGCGCCTTGGCGAGAATCGCCACGCCGTTAAAGCCTTTTTGCCCATGCACGGCGGCATTATAGCCTTCCGCCTCGACCTCCATATGCGGAAATGCCGCGTTGACGCATTTCAACTCCTGCAGACAGAGGACATCGGGCTTCACGTCGCGGAGATAGTGAAGAAGATGTTCGGTCCGCTGGCGCACGGAATTGACGTTCCAAGTCGCGATCTTCACGCCAATACTCCTCGTTTCCCGTGTTCACTAGCGCCTAGACATGCCGGTTGACGCCGCGCCGCGCGAGAATGGCGTGACGCGCCGCGCCTTGCGCTCTTGCATAAGACGCGGCAAGGACCCGTGCGTGAGAACGCCTTCGCGCATGAGTGCGCGGCGCAACGGGCCGATCATCGAGAACGCAAAAAGTCCGGCGCCGCGCAAAAAATCGACCGGAAAAAGATTCGAAAGCAGGGAGCGATTGAGGATGTCGACCCCGTTCGTGCGTATGAATATATCGCTCCGGCGCGCGGTTTCATAGGTTTTCAGCGTCTGCATAGAGCCGATGTCATGCCCAAGCGCGCGGGCGTCTTCCAAAACGTCCGCAAGCGCCGCGCCGTCGCGGAGACTAAGGTTTAGGCCTTGCGCGGCGAGTGGCGGAAAGATATGCGCGGCTTCGCCGATGAGCGCGATGCGATGGCCAACAAGACGATTGGCGCTCATCCCCGCCATCGGGAAAAAGCCGCCCGGCCCATCGATCTCGATCTTGCCCAAAAGCGAGTCGACTTGGTCTTCGATTTCTTGCGCCAGATCGGAGCTCGAAAGCACGCGGCGTCGCTCCGCCGCTGCCGGAGACATCAGCCAGACGAGGCTCGAACGATTTGGCTTGACCGCGACCGGGCGCAGCGGGACGAGCGTGCAAGGGCCAGATCGCGTGTGAAATTCTGTCGAAATATTCCGGTGCGGCTTTGGGTGCGAAAGGAGAGCGGTAAAGGCAATTTGCGGATAGGTCCAGGCACGTGTGCCGATCCCCGCTTTGGTTCGCGCGGGCGACATGCGGCCGTCGGCGGCGGCGGCGAGCTTTGCCGTGACGCACTGCCCGTTGGCGAGCGTGGCATGGACCGCATCCTCGCCAAAACTTATGTCGCCGATCATACCTTCGTGCAGAATGAGGTTTTTGGTCCCCGCAGCGATTTCGGCTAGGCGCTCGACGAGCACATTATTCTCGATATTCTCGCCGAAGGCGGCAAGGCCGATCTCGGCTGCGGCAAAGGATACGGCAGGCACCGGAAGCTGCGCGCCGGTAGCGTCGATCATGGTAATCCGGGCCAGCGGCGCGGTCTTGCCGCGAAAATGCGGCCACACGCCAAGCGCCTTATAGAAGCGCAGCGAGGCTTCAAAGAGCGCGACGGTCCGCCCGTTCGCGCGCGTATCGACATGGCCAACGCAGACAACCGAGAAGCCCGCTTGCGCGAGGGCGATCGCGGTCGAAAGACCGGCGGCGCCAGCGCCCGCAACGAGAATGTCGGTTTCCGTTTCGGCAGTTGAGAGAGACATTGGGCCCCCTTTGTCAGCCTTTTAAACCGGCGCGGAGAATTTGGCGAGTTCGCGGCCGCCCTCCACGGTGCCGCGCTAGAACCCAACCCGCGCGGCTTGGCGGTGCCATTCGCGCCGGTGCTGCTCGGCAGCAGGCTTTCTCAAGCGCGCCCGTCGGGGCCTGTTTCGGTAGCGTCCGCCATTGACTCAAGGTGGACATTACGCCGAGCCTGTCGGTGATAAGGCCTCTGCCGATGGATAGACGTTCAGGCGTCAACGAGTGAACCATATCACGCTCGCCACCACCCCAATTGCTATCGCTGTTCCGAGCGTGAGAATGGCGGCGCGCTGGAACCATCGCCGACCTTCTGCAAAGCTGTCCAATCTAAAGACAGTCGGCGCAAGATAAAGCAGCACCGACACCAAAAACAGCGCCCTCAGGAGTTGATCAACGTCAGGCAATGAATTCATTTCCAGAGCGGCTTCAACTCCGCAGGACAACACAAGCACCACCGGCGCGGAGGATCTTTTCGCAAAGTGCGTCAGCTGCCGCACGCGAGGGCGCAGGCGCGCGGACCTGATAGTATGGAGCGAAGCCGCGGCTGGGCACGCGACCGCCGATGACCATGGGTTCGATCTTGCCAATAATAGCGGAATAGCTGGTCCGGGCGCGTGCGTAAGCGGCCAGCGCCGCCGCCTTCGAAAAACTGCCTGCAAGCTGGACGCCCCAAGGCGCAAAGAGCGCCGAGGCGGCAACGGAGCGAGGTTCTGAGCGGCGAATGGCGGCTGTCGCTTGTAAACAG
>JBOHJU010000222.1:0-4952 GCA_050728755.1 Methylocella sp. | reverse complement strand
ATGAAGGTGCGATCGCGGGCGGTTAGCTCGGTTGGTAGAGCATCTCGTTTACACCGAGAGGGTCGGCGGTTCGAGTCCGTCACCGCCCACCAATGGCTATGTAATTTATACCAACCTTGGTGGATGATGACTCTCATGCGTCGCGGTATTCGAGTCGCTATGTGATTCCGTCGCCGCTTACGGCAATTAAGTCGGAGGGCATGACGGCGGCTGTCGGATTCAGTGATGGCTATAGCGGCGCCGAGTTGGGGCCGTTGGCGGCGCGCCCGAAGGACACCAACCAGGCTCGGCGGCTTCTGGCGCTCACGGCGGTGCGCGATGGCAAGACTCGGGCGGAGGCCGCCCGCATCGGCGCTATGGATCGCCAGACGCTGCGCGACTGAGCGCGCGCTTTCGATGGGCGTGCGGTGGCTCTGTGTTGAATGGAAGCGTGTGATCAACGAGCGCATCGACATCGATCTCGCGAAGTATCGATGGCTCTTAATCTCCCGCACGTCGTGCCCTGCCCCAATCATGGCCGCTCCCGCTACTTGTCGAACAGGGGATGACGAACGCTGTCGCCGATCCGCAAGCCGATACGGGCCGCCGTCCCGGCATTGACTTCGAGAACGCCAGAGGCGGGAGCGCCAGAGGGGATAATTTTTTCCGACAAAGGCTCGGTATTTTCGGCCAATCCAACCACCTTGCCGGTGCGGCCGATGAAAATCATGTCGAGAGGCAAATAGGTATTCTTCATCCACATCGTCACCGGCCGCTCGGTCGCGAAGTCGAACAACATGCCACGCTCTTGCGGAAGAAACCGGCGGAACATCAGGCCGCGTTCGCGTTGCGGCCCGCTGCGCATGACTTCCACGGAAAATTCATGGCTTCCGCTGGCGGTGACGATCTCAAGCCTTTCGAGGTTGCCTTGCGGTGGCGGCGCATCCATGGCGAGCGCAGCCGGATTCCCGCACAGAAAGACCAAGCTTGCGCAAAGCCGAAGGAAGGCCAAAACCCTGCGCGCCAAACTTGCAGGGCCGGCGGTTCGCGCTTGATCGCAAAAAGGTGCGGATGCTTTGGCTGAGATCATGGAAGAAAACAATTTGCTAAAGACCACGCGCGCTTCAACTCAAAGCGGCCAAGATCTCAGCCGGCCGCATTGCGCCGGCTCTTCGCCAAGAACCGGCAACCGCATCGCTCAACGCTTGCAGCCGTGTGGGACTTGGCCGCGGCTGTCATGCAAACGGTCGCATGGACGGATGCCACCTCAATGCGGCATGGGCAAGACCGCGTCGAGCGGCCGCACTTCAGCCGCCATGAGTCCCTTTGGGCCGTCGCCGAAACGCACGAGGAGGCTTTCTCCCGGCCGTAAATCCGCGATCCCGTAACGGCGCAAGGTTTCCATATGGACAAATATATCCTTCGTACCCTCGCCTTGGGTCAGAAAGCCAAATCCGCGCGGGCGGTTGAACCATTTGACAACGGCGATTTGAAAGCCGCCCGCAGGCGCCACCTCGGCACAGGCGCGCAGCTGCCGCCATTCGGAACGATGCGCGGCGCTCGATCCATCCATCGAGAGAATTTTTAGAACCTGCAACCCCTTCAACCGGCGCACTGCCTCGCAAACGACGCGGGTGCCCTCGTAAGCGACGCTAAAGCCGTCCTTGCGCAAGGTCGTGGCGTGCAAAAGAACGTCGGCGGCGCCATTGTCAGGCACAATAAAGCCGTACCCTTTCGCAACGTCGAACCATTTGATCCGCCCGGAAATTTCAATAAGGTCAACTGCTTCGATCGCCGCCAGCTCAGGGTTGGCATCGAAATCGAACCGGCACGAGGCTAAATTTTTGCCCTCCACAGATTAACCCCCCAGACCGTGCGCGTGGCCGGAATAGGCCTTACTACGCGGCATCGAGATTAGCTCAAACGAACAATACCCGAATCGTTGCCAGCATAGCATTTGGACGCCGGTGCAAAAGCCCGGCCCAGCAGGAAATTGTGGATGACGTTCAGAAAAACAACTCGTGCGGCTTTGGCGCCACTTGTTGCGAGTTCCCGAGTTCCTCCTCTCGCGCCCCGGCCAGAGCGTGGAGATTAGGGACAGTCTCCACGGGATGGCGCTGGCCGCAGCTTTCGAAAGGCGGTGGTTTGTCGCGCAAGCCGGGCTGATGCGCGATGAAGATCGGGGGGAAAACTGGAGATTGAATCGCCAATGGCAGAATTAACCCTTCTTGCTCTATGCTTAGCCGCAAGCAGTTGGATAATATGGCGTGCGTTTGGGGCAACTTTCGCCTATAGCTGCGGTTGTCATTAGTCACGTGGGACCAAGAGTCCTCAGGCGAGTCGCGTGGGGCGAGCCGGCATTTTCGCGAAGGAGACGAGGTACCATGGCGACTTCGAGAACGGGACGAGAGAAAATGGCTGCTTTTGACAAGCTCATTCAAGAAATCGGCGCACGATACCATCTCGGACCCAAGGGCCGTTCGCTTGTTCAAGAGACCTTGGACCTGATCGCTCGACAGCCGGGGGGTGTAAGCGGCTTCCTGGATAGGTTCAATGCGGCGGGTTTCGGCGCCGAGGTTGCTTCCTGGCTAGGAGGAACCGAGGCTGTGGTGCTTTCGGGACAAGAAGTAGAGGAGACGCTAGGCTCCGGCACTATTAGCGAGATTGCCGATAAAGCTGGCGTAAGCCAACGCTTCGCGAGAACGATTTTGGGCTACGCAATACCCAAAATCATCAGCCAGCTGGCACAAGACGGAGCTCTGCCGCCGGCAATTCCCTCGGCGTCCTCGAGTTTCCCCGAGCCGACCATCCCGCTTCCATCCTCCCTCGCCAACGACATTACGCTGCCGGGAGCAGAGCAAATTCCTCCGAGGAGCACCGGAGCCGCGGCCGCTCCCGGCCTCGGCCGGTTGCTGATTCCGGGCGCCTGTCTGCTGATTACGCTCGGAGTTTTGGGATACGCGATTTCTGCGGGACGGAAGACCCCTCACGCGGCCGGAAAAGCCGCGCCCGCCATCGCGCAAAATGCGCAGGTGGCGTCCCCTCATACGCCTTCGACCCCAGCGCCCTTGGCGCCTAGCAAGCAGGCGGCGCCCGCGCCTTCGACCCGAGCGCCCTTGGCGCCTAGTAAGCAGGCGGCGCCCGCCCCTTCGCTACCAGCGCGCTTGGCACTTAGCAATGAGAACGGCCTCATCGTTTACTCCGGCACTGTCGGAGACGACGCTACTCGCAGCGCAATTACCGACGGGCTCAAGACGGTGTTCGGAGCCGACAAAATCACCGGTGATCTCGCCGTAGACCCGCATGTCGGCCAGGCGGATTGGACGAAGGATCTCACAGCAGCGCTCGATAATTTGAAGACCCCTGGGGCGCAGGCGCTGTTTGAAGGAAATGCCGTGAGCGTCGGGGGAACAATCTCTGATGCGGATCGCGACGGAATCATAAGTTCGATGAAATCCGTTCTCGGGCCTCAATTCGCGGTTGCCGCACTCGCAGGCGGCGCGGCCAAATCGGCGGCGGCGTCATCGCCACTCAATTCAGGTGTCACCGGCAACAACCCAGTCCCGAATCTGCCGGCCCTTAATTTGCCGACCATTTATTTCGCCACCAACAGCGCCCAGGTTCCGGCGAGCAGCGAGGCTCTTTTGCGGGAGGCGGCCGGTCCGATGAAGCAATTGCCTGCTGGAACAGTGGTTCAGATCAGCGGCTACACCGATAGTGCCGGTAATCCAGCCGCCAATATGAAGCTGTCGCAGCGGCGTGCCGATGCTGTTCGCCAAGCCCTCGTCGATGCCGGGGTCAATCCCGCCATGCTGGACGCGAAAGGTTACGGGAGTTCCAATTCCTTGGCCAACAACAACGGCCCGAAGAGAAGCCGCCGTCGCGACGACCGGCGTGTCGAATTCAGCATAGCCCAGCACTAGCGCCGGAGGCGAAAGTCATTGCGATCCATCGCCGCGGCACCACACTTGCCGAGTGCGCTCCACGCGGATTATTCATTGTCGTCCATGGGTTCGAGAGCGGGGCCGCGCGCGCTTACAGCGCGAGGTTCAGGCTCCGGTTGCACTTGCGGGAGCGGGGCCGGTGAAGCGTCGGACGCGACCGGCCCAAAGCCGTCGCGCTGATAAATATCCTCGCGGAACTCGGCAACGCCTTCGGGCGTGGCCCACGCTGTGATGTAAACCCAATACACCGGAACCGGCATGGCGAGCTTGACATCGACGCGCTCGCCGGAGCGGATCACTTCATCAATATGCTCGCGATCCCAGCCCGGTGTGTCCTTGAGCAACCAAGTCACATAATCGCGAACGTTTTGGACACGGATACAACCGGAAGACACAAACCGGTCATCATCGCCAAAAATGCCTTTCTCGGGGGTGTCATGCATATAGACGCCAAAGGGATTGTTGATGTTGATGCGTACCACGCCAAGCGAATTGATGTCGCCTCCCGGATCCTGGCGGAACATGTAATTGACCGCGTCGAGCGAGTTCCAATTAATCTGACCGGGTTGAAGCTCCTGCCCGTCTTTGTCGAAAATCCGGATCTTATTGTCTGCCAGATAGTTCGGATTCTTTTGCATGCGCGGGATCAAATCCTTGCGGATGATCGACGCGGGCACGGTCCAATACGGATTGAAATTAATGTCGATCGCCTTTGTCATCATGACGGGCGATTGGCGGTCGACCTTCCCGACGCCCGCCGCGTGATGCGTTGCGACAATGCCGTCCTCGACCGTCTCGACCGCCATCGCCGGGATATTCGCCATGACGAATCGTTCGCCAAGATTGCCGGAATAGGAGCGCAACCGGACGAGGTTCACTTCGAGCTGATGCAGCCGGAAATCGGCCGGGACATTAAGCGCGGTAAAGGTTTCCTTTGCAACCACGCCGGTTTGGAGCAAGCCGTGGCGGGCCTGAAAATGCTTTACCGCGGCATCGACGTAGGAATCGAAGGCCGACGAAGCCCCGGCC
>JBOHJU010000221.1:0-4992 GCA_050728755.1 Methylocella sp. | reverse complement strand
GGGCATCAGTGGCGCATTGCTCATCTATGTCTCCTATGCGCTCGGACACGGAAAACCCCGCGTTTGGTCGCGGATACCGCCAGCGAAGCTAAACAAAATATCCGAGGAGGGAATCGCGGCGTTATATACGCGCGGGCCTGTTCAAACGCAATGCGAACGGCGCGGTGACAAGGAGAAATTGCGCTGAAGGAAAGCGGTGCGGCGGAAAAGCCGGGCCGGTCCCTAGGCCGCAAATATCGGCCATCGCTTTGGCGGGGGGCAACGACGGATCCGCATCCGGACCGGGGCTTCCGGCCCTGGCCAAGCTAGCGAGTGGAGTTTCGCGTAATTCATGTTCCGGCTGCTTTTGCGTTTTTTAGGCCTGTGCTTGCTGGCGGCCGCTTTCGTCACCCTCCTCGACGATGTCACGCGATCCGTCGCGGGCGCAAGGCTATATGTTACGCCGCTCGGCGAATGGCTTAAGGCGCTCGCCCCGGGCAAGTTGGCCTTGGCTCAAGCCTTCGTTGAACGTCGGGTTCATCCTTTCATTTGGGACCCCATTTTGGTCGATTTGATGCGTTTGCCAGTATGGCTCGCCATTGGCGCGATCGGATATTTGGCCATCCGGCTTGGCCGCAAACCGGCGCCAAGATTCGGTTTTTCGAACCGCTGAACACGCGCGTCTCCGTTGGCCGTGCCGGCGTTCTATTGTGTGCTTGCGGTGTAAGACCCATTTTAGGACAAGATGGATTACGTCGCCGAAGGATGCCGGCCATGCTGCCGATCCGCAAACGCCTCTCTCTGCCCACCGCCGCCGAGGCTTTGCCCGGACGCCGGGACCCGGTTTTGACCGCCGGAACGCATTTCATAACCGGCCACGCAATGAAGCCTCCGTTCCCGCGGGGCATCGAGACCGCCTTGTTCGGCATGGGTTGTTTCTGGGGCGCCGAGCGCAAGTTCTGGGAGCTTGGCGACGGAATCCATGTGACGGCGGCCGGATACGCGGGCGGCCTTACCCCGAACCCCACCTACGAGGAAGTCTGCTCCGGGGCGACCGGTCATAACGAAGTTGTGCTGGTTGCTTTCGAACCGGCAAAAATTTCCTATGAAGCGCTGTTGAAGACTTTCTGGGAGAACCATGATCCGACCCAAGGGATGCGGCAGGGCAACGATGTTGGCACCCAATATCGCTCCGCCATTTATGTCGAAAACGCGGCCCAGCGCACCGCCGCGGAGGCGAGCAAGGCGGCCTTCGCCAAAGCGTTGGCCGCGCGGGGCTTTGCCGCGATTACGACGGAGATCCTCGGTCGGCCGGATTTTTATTACGCCGAAGCCTATCACCAGCAATATCTCGCGCGAAATCCGCGTGGCTATTGCGGCCTCGGCGGCACCGGCGTTTCTTGCCCCGTCGGTATCTCGTCGTGATAGCTTCACCAGCGGGAACTGATTTCTTCCGCCATCGAGGCATGCATGGGGCAACGCACGGCATCAACCAAATTTTTACTTGAAGCAGGCATTCCTTCGCTTTGAATTAAGCAATCGGCGCAACGTTTTTGGCATCTGGCGCGTTAAAGGAAATGCGGAAATCCATTGGACGGATGCGCGCTTGTTGGAGTTACGTGATGACACTTGGACGAATCTTTGCAATCCTCATTATTTCAAGCCTCGCAACCGGCGCCACGGCGGCCGGGGCCATTCCCAAGGGGTCTCGCATCAAAGGAGATCACCCTCTTCCGGCGAGCGCGCCCGCCAGCGCGCGGCACGCCAGGCCGCAGGCGCCCATCGTTATGGGGCGCAGCGAGAGCGTGCATCACAAGACCAAGCTGCATCACATAAAAATGAAGCCGCTGGAGTCGATCGAAAACCAGGTCTCCGCGGAAAGTTCGCGCTAATCCGGTACTAAATCCGAAAGCGCGGCCGGCAACCGGCGAAGCCAAGCAATTCTCAGCGCGCGGTGAGGACGCTTTCGCATTCGGGCGGCAATTGCGCCATCGTCAGGGGCGGCTTCGGCTTTTCGGGATGTGGCTTTGGATGGAGGATCGCATCCGAAAACCACCAAGCGAGCGAGGCGTCGCAGCCGTCTCCCGGCGGGACGGGATCTTGATGCCGGCAGGCCTCTTGCCCTGCCGGACAAGCGAGGCGGACATGAAAATGATCGTCATGGCCAAAGAACGGGCGAACCTTGGCGAGCCATGACCGGTCGCCCCTCGCATCCCGGCACAACGCCTTCTTGATCGCCGCGTTGACGAAAATGCGCTGCACCGCCCGGTCCTGCGCCGCCGCCCGGATGACCGCGAGATGATCCGGCGTCCATTTCGCCGGATCGACGTCAAGCCGGTCGGGCCGCACCATGTCGGCCGCCGACATTTCCTCCCGCTCCAAGCGCGATAGTTCGCGGTTTGGCATGGGCGTCAGCCAAATATCGACGTCGAGACCGATCTGATGCGAGGCGTGCCCGCTGAGCATCGGCCCGCCGCGCGGCTGCGACATGTCGCCGACAAGAATTCCGGGCCAATGGCTGACGGCCGGCACATTCCGCGCAAAACGCTCGAGAAATGCAAGCAGCGTCGGATTCCCCCAATTGCGGTTGCGCGAGGGCCGCATCACCTCCCAAGCCGGACCGTTGACCGGCAGAGCCTGCCCGCCCGCGAGGCAGCCGCGCGAATAAAATCCGATGCTGCGCACGGCCAAAGCCGCCGGAACGACTTCGCGTCCGAATAATTGTTTCGCCGGAGTGGAGGGATCCTCCGGATGAGCGAGCGGCGGCAGCCGCACCGGTTCGAGCGTGCCTTTTTCTTGCGCGAACGCCCCGCCGCCGATGCCGGCCAAGGCCAGCAGGGCGGCCAACCAAACAAGCCGTGGACGCATCCGCACTTCTCCCCGCCGATAAGACTTAAGGATTAAGCTCTAAAATGGTAAGAAAAGGGTAACGCGCTTTTCGATATTTGCAAGCCGCGCCCGCGGCGTGGCGCAATGCGCGCCGGGCTGAGGGCGCGCGCGAAGGCGCTATCGCAGTTCGCCGCGAAGTAGTAAGGCTTCGGCTTCGACCGATGAACCAAAGTCTTGCGATGCGGAAATGGGCGTGCGCGGCTACCGCGGCGGCCGGACTGACAGGCGCGGGCGGAATAATTTTGGCAGCTGCCGCCGCCCACGGCACGCCCGACCCCATGCTTCAAACGGCCGCCAATTTTTTGATCCTCCACGCGGCCGCCACGCTCGCTGTTTGCGGACTTGCCTTGGCCGTGCCGCAACGCGGCATCTGGTTTCTTGGCGCGGCGGGGTTGTTCCTGTCCGGCAGCCTGTTGTTTGGCGGCGATCTCTCGGCGCGCGCTCTTTCCGGGACAAGAATGTTTCCCTTGGCCGCCCCGCTCGGCGGCACGCTTCTTATTCTTGGTTGGGCTTTTGTGACGCTGGCGGCCCTGATTGTCATGCGGCAATCTCGTGACCGTGCGCCGGATCGAGATATTGACGAATGATTAATTTTCTGGACTTTGACTGCCGGGCGGGGCAATATGATGCGTTTTCAATCATCAAGCAGCAAATATAATGGTTGCCGACTCAGCCGCCGCGCCTAGGAGACAGCGTATCTTGATCGTTGAGGACGAGCCGTACATTGCGCTCGCCCTGGAAGCGATGCTGTTGGAACTCGGCTTTGATGTGGCCGGTTCCGCCGCGCAAGTGTCCACCGCCATCGAGCTGATCGGCCGCGAACGGATCGACGGCGCGATCCTCGACGTGAACCTTGGCTCGCAAAGGATTGATCCTGTCGCCGACATTCTCACCGCGCGCGCTTGCCCCTTCTTTTTCACGACGGGGTACGGCATTGCGGGTATACCGGCCCGGCATGCGGGACGCGCCATGCTGCAAAAGCCGTTCGGGTTGGAGCAACTTGTTACGCTCTTGCGTGCGGAGTTCGGTTCCCCCATTGACGACCGGCGCGGCCCCGAAACGGACCGTGCGCTTTCGCGTAGCGATCGTCAGCTGCTGGCGTGCCACGCTACGGGCATTCCGACTCCGGGCCTGTGAAGCGGGCGGCGCTTGGCGGCCACAGGGATTCTCGTGCCGCGCAGGTTCAATCGATACCGGCGCGGCACAGGATCGAATGGTCTGCTGGCATTGAAATCGGCACGGAGAGGCCGTTCGCGCGTAAGATCACTCCTGTCCGCCTTGATCGTGACATAGTCGAAGATCAATTTAGCTTTTTTGGCGAGGGGCGTTTCATGCTGCAAGGGAACATCGCAAAATTCGCCTTTTTGATTCTCAGTGTTTTCTGAACAGACTCGGCATCGCCTTCGCGCTACAATGCTTTAGCGTTGCGCAATCCCATCAGGGGCAGCCTGAGAGCCATGGTCGAATCGGCAACGATCGTTTCTGGTCGCTCCCCGCCGCGCCGCAAGCTTCTGTCATTACTTATCTACATTTTCACGGGCCTCGCCATTCTTGTCGCGATCACGGCGGCCGCGGCGCCTTGGGCCTTTTCGAATAGGGCGTTGCGCAACGAGATCGTGGCACAAATCCGCCACCTGACCGGACTTGCCGCGATTTGGCAGGGCCGCGCGGTGTTCGTTGTCCTGCCACAACCCCACGTCAGCATTGATGGCGTCAGCTTCGCCGATCCCTCCGGCGCGCTTCATATCGACGCGCGTTATTTTAAAGGGTACGTCCGGCTCGCGCCACTCTTCGCCGGCCGGATCGAGATCGCGTCGGCAACTCTCGTTCAGCCGGACATGCAAATCGATCTCGATCGCCGGCCGGCATCCCCGGATAGCGTGATCGGCCGTGCCGCGGCCGCCTCGCCGGCAACCGCCGAGGCCGCATCGGCGGACGCCGCGAGACTTGGCGCCGTGACCCTTGTCGATGGCCGCGCGCGCTTGACAAGCAAGCAACTTTCGCCAGCTCTGTCGATCGACGGCATTAACTTGACACTGGACTGGCGCAAACCTGGCGCGGCGGCGATCGTGACGGGGCAAGCCCGAGTCCGCGGCGAGAACGCCGCGATAGCTCTTTGGATTG
>JBOHJU010000220.1:0-5000 GCA_050728755.1 Methylocella sp. | reverse complement strand
CGACATAGCGGCGCTGGCCCTCGGCATAGATCGTGTCGAAGGCAAGCGAGGATTTGCCGGAGCCGGAAAGGCCCGTAAACACGACGAGTTTTCCGCGAGGGATGGTGAGGTCAATGTTTTTGAGATTGTGCTCGCGCGCGCCGCGGATTTTTATCGCAGGGCCATCGCCGCGTTTTGCCGCCGGTTCCCCGGCGGGCGTCCGCACCCATCCGGGCGAAGCCGTGGGCGTTGCCAAAAAATCAGGCGCGGGGTCCGGCGCGGCGGTCGCCCGGCCGGAGCTAGCGCGCAGTTTTGTTTCCTTCATTGATCTCGTCTGAATGCGGCAGTCGCGGCGCCGGGAAACCGGTTCGACGGGTGCGGAAATCTTGTCCCAATGTAGCGAGCTTGCCAGAGTTTGCCATGGAATTCCGGCGAACCCCGAGCGTTGCGCCCAGGTTTTCCTGTGCGCGTCGGCTGGTGTGACAACCCCTCTTTGGGGGGCGCGGGAACTGGCGAATTGTGCACAATACCTTTGCCTCAAGGTTAAGAAATCCTCGACGCCCACGAGTCCTCTGGCTCGGTGAGAAGACAATCCGTTGAATCGCTTCTGGATTTTCGGGGAGCGGCTAAAATCGGGAGGAAATTATGCGAGGTAAGGACAGCAAGACAAGCCGCGCTTTTTGGGCGCGGGGATTGATTGTCCTAGCGGCGGTGCTGGGGCTCGGCTTGAGCGCCCGGCCGGCGGCGGCGGCGCCCTTCGCCTATGTGACGATTAACTCTGGTAACCCTGGCACTGTCTCGGTGATCAACACGGCCAGCAACACGGTGGTGGCCACAGTCCCGGTCGGGGGTCAGCCCATTGGGGTAGCCGTCACCCCGGACGGGAAACACGCCTATGTGACGAATCAATCCAACGACAGCGTCTCTGTGATCGACACGGCCAGCAACACGGTAGTGGCCGCAGTCCCGGTCGGGGGTCTACCCTCTGGGGTAGCCATCACTCCGGACGGGCAACACGCCTATGTGACGAATACGAGCTCCGGCAATGTCTCGGTGATCGCCACGGCCAGCAACACTGTGGTGGCCACGGTCACGGGGATTCCTCATTTCTCCGGAGGGGTAGCCGTCACGCCGGATGGGAAGCACGCCTATGTCACGAATTTGGGATCCGCCACTGTCGTGGTGATCGACACGGCCACCAATACGGTGGCGGCCACGGTGCCGGTGGGGTCCGGCTCCTGGAGTGTCGCCATTGGTCCGCCGCCGACCTGTGTGCCCTTCAGCGCGTTCAGCGCCAAGCTCGCGATCGCTTTCGGCTCGCCGCCGCACCAGGATGCCTTTGGACTTCTCGCTCACTTCACATTGGCGAGCACCAGCAATGGAATAGATCCCAATGCCGAGCCGGTCACGCTCCAGGTTGGCAACTTCGCTGCGACGATACCGCCCGGTTCGTTCGCAAAGAGCCCGTTGGGAACCTACACTTTCATCGGCACGATCAACGGGGTCAACATGGAGGCGGTTATCCAGCGCACGGGGGGCAAACAATTCGCCTTGGAGGCGGCGGCATTGAACGCCAATTTGAGCGGGACAGCGAACCCAGTGACGGTGAGGGTTAGCATCGGCGACGATTGCGGCACGACTCCGGTCAAGGCCCTCATCTTCTAATCCTTGCTGCGGCTGTCACTCCGCCCCAAGCGGCGGCGGCGCCCGCCGCTTGGGGATGGCCCGCGAGCCCAAAAAGTTGCGGCGTCCTTTTTTAAGATCCCGCGAGAAGACAAATAAAGCGGGATCACAGCCCAAGGCCGCGCGCGTCGGGGCCGCTCGACGCGGTGATTTGCGTGTGGACCAGGAAACACCGGGCGGGCCGCATTTCTTTGCGCGAACAGGGTCCACTCCGCTTGAAAATGCACAAATGTTTCCCAATTCGCAAAATAGCCGCGCGGCTCAGCCGGGAAAGCGCGGTACAGGTTCATGTGGCGATAACCCGTCAAGAGGCGCCGATGCCGGACCTTCCTCGATTGATCGCCTTCGACGCCGACGATCTCGCGGTGATCGCGGCAAATCTTCAAGATGCCTTGGTGCGGGTCGGCGAAATGACCTTTGTGCCCCAATCGAAACAATTCGCAATGGTCGCTTCGAGGTTCGATTGGGTGCGCGCCGCCGCGGACAAAAGCGGACGCCCTTGCTGCGAGCGGGCCCGGACGGGCCTGCATTTCGGGCGCGTACTCAAGGTCGCGTGCCGGGGCTTTTCTTGTCGAGACGAGGCGCTCGTTCTCAATCTCCTGCATATCGGCTTCGAGGAGACCGAGCCGCCGGGAGGTCATGTGGAGTTCATCTTCTCCGCCGGCCGCGCGCTGCGGCTGCACGTCGAGTGCCTCGAAGCCGAAATCCGCGATCTTGGGTTTCGCTGGCAAGCGAGGTCGGCGCCCCGGCATTTTTTTGACGGCGGCCCGGACGAAGCCTGACCGCGCTTGCCCCGCATCGTGTGTCAAAATTGCATCAACCAAAGGCATTGCTTGAACGGAAGGGCAGTCCCGCTTGCGCCGGACCGCAACTCATGCGATAAAGTTTGCGATTCGTCTCCAGCGGATAGCCAAAAAAATGATCCTCCGGGAGTTTGGTGCGGCGGCTGTATGCCTGGGCTTGATGGTATTGCCGGTTTCCTCGCAGGCGCGGCCGGTGGGGAGCGTCGAGGGAATGCCGTTTTTTGGCCGCCCCTATCCCTACGGATATGTCTATCATCGGCCACCAATAGAGTGTTACGCTCTTCAACCGGTCGAAACCCCGGATGGTCCGCGGATCGAACTGATTTGGATCTGCGGGGCTCCCGTTACGGCAAAATATTGAGTCGCGCGATCCCCGAACACCGCAATATTGTGCGGCCCATCGGTTGCTATTCGTCTGGGACTTCGATCGGTGCCTGGCCGCAGGGAGCTTGGCGGCGCCGGTGCATGGCCGTGGCGACAGCCCGTAGGAGTGTCTCTTCCGGAGTTCAAAGCCTCGGCTTTTGGCGGCAAAGCGGCCCCTCTTGAACTCCTCACTTATAGGCGCGGGTTGTTCGTCTTATTTTGTGCGCTGCTGCGCTGGCAAATTTGGGAAAGCCACCATCACGCGCCGCTCTTTTTGCTTGCTGCGGCGGTCATCGGGATCGCAGTGGCATACTATGCGCGCCCCCGCATCTCGGCCGCCGTCATCGCCGTGCTGCTCGCATACGCGCTGAGCTTCGCCGTCGTCAACCGGACCCGCGCGCTGGTTCCGTGGATCACGCACCCTCCGTGGAGCGGCGTCGCTGACATCTATCTGCCCCGCGATGTTCAGTATTTTGCCGACCAGCACGAGCAAACCGCCGCCGCGAACATCGCCGCCGCCGCATTCGTGAACCAGCTTTCGTGCCGCGATATCGCCATCGAATCGTACATGCCGACGCCAGATTCAAGGCTGTACGACGGCCCCAACTCCTTTTACGTCTATCCTCTTCTCGCGATGATCCACGCCGACGGCCAAAACCGGCGGGTATGGTACGAAGGCGTGCAGAACCTTAGCGCAAAGTATGCGGGCACGCAGCCGCACCCGGCGGCGTGCGCGGTGATTTGCTTCGATTGCGGGCTCGCCGCGGCGAAATGGGATGCCTATCGCGGGGTAGGTGGACGCGCCGCGATGTTCGGCGACATCGTGGTCTTCAGCAGCAGCGGCCCGCTCGTTAACGGCGGCGTGCCGCAAGGGAAGCCTTAAGGCCCGCAGCGAAATGGCCGAAAGCCCGCCCCCAGCCGGATTTGGCACTGGAGCTTCCGCCTTCAACGGCCCAGAGCGTCCGGGCGGCGGCCCGATTCAGCTTGCGGTCGTCATCCCCACTAACGTGGCGCCGCGATCGGCCGGTGTAGCCCGCAATCCGAATGAGAGGCGACCAGCATCCCTCCGCCGCGGCCGCCATGAAAGTGGACACTAATCCGCTCCTGGAACAGGCGATTTGCGGCAGGGAAAAGCCCGCGAGTCTTGCCTTGAGGCAACGGCGAGAGATTGACTCGCGCCGTCGGCCAACATCGGCCATGGCTCGGCCCGCCAAACGCGAACACGCAATCGAGCCCTCTATCCAACGCAACAACGCAAACCTGCAACACTTCGTCTGCAGGAAAAAGGCTGACGGCATCAACAAAAAAGGCCGTATTTGTAAAGCATTCCTGGAAACACTATGCTGGGCGGCGCCATCTCCAGTCTTGCGAACACCCATTCTTGCGAATGCCCGATGCCCCCTCGTGTCGCCGGCTATCTCGTACATTGCTTTACGGCCTGCGGCGCAGCGTTGGGGTTCGCCGCGCTGCTCGCCGCTATCGGCGGGCAATTTAGCGCAATGTATGGCTGGCTTGGCGCGGCGTTGGTTGTCGACGCCGTGGACGGCTCCTTGGCGCGGCGCTACAAGGTCGAGGCGACGGCGCCGCATATCGACGGCGTTGTTCTTGACCTCGTCGTCGATTTCCTCACCTATGTCGTGGTCCCGCTCGTCGCATTGTGGCGTTCCGGCCTGCTTCCGCCGCTGCTCGCGAGCCTCGTTTGTAGTGTTGTCTGTGCGGCTTCGGCGCTCTATTTCGCCGACCGGCGCATCAAGACCCATGACCTCTGGTTTCGCGGGTTTCCGGCGATTTGGAACGTTCTCATATTTTATATTCTGGTATTGCGGCCGGGGCCGCTCGTTTCCACCCTCGTCATCATCGTCTTCGTGTGCTGGATGTTCACACCGGTCCCCTTCATTCACCCGGTGCGGGTTGTGCGCCTTCGCCCGCTTACGATGACGCTGACGGGCATGTGGGGCGCTGCCGCGCTCGCGGCCATGGTTCAGGGCCTTCCGGAGGCCGGATTTCTCGTCAGGGCCGTGCTGATCGCGGTGGGTCTCTACTATATCGTGCTGCCGCTCTTCCGTAATTTTCTCTAGGGTTAAGACCTAATTAACCATGTTTTGATTCAAGGGCTTGGTCAACCGGTTTGGAGGCCAAGTCCATGGATGCGAATTTGTTTTGGTTCAACGA
>JBOHJU010000219.1:0-5007 GCA_050728755.1 Methylocella sp. | reverse complement strand
CAGCTGTCGTCCACAACGGTTCTGATTGCGTGATGGCGGGCGCCGGCCGCCCGCGCCTCGCGGGCGGCTCCAGGCTCCTTGAGCGTGGCCAGAAGATCGATGCCGGCGTAACGGTCGAAGGCCTCGGCCACGCTCAAAATTTCCGGCTCCTCGAACGGATCGGCAACATGGCCGCCAAAGCGCAGGTCGCGGCTGCCCGCCGCGGCAACGGTGCGCGCGAGAAGTCCCATGCAATCCTCGATCAACCTCTGGTAAGGCTCGCCCGCGCGATACCATTCGAGCATGGTGAATTCGGGATGGTGGAGTCTTCCTCGTTCGCGGTTCCTGAATACATGCGCGAAGGTAAAGATGCGTTCCTCGCCGGCGGCGAGCAGTTTTTTCGCCGCGAATTCCGGGGAGGAGTGCAGATAGAGCTTTGATTTCGCTCCGGTCTCATCCACCAACGCGGTGGCGAAAGCGCTGATATGGGCTGCGTTTCCGGGCGACAACTGGAGAATCGCCGGGTCCACCTCGACGAACGATTGCGCCGAAAGAAACGCACGCGCGGCTTCAACCATCCTGGCGCGCCCAACGAGGAAAGGCCGCCGGTCGCGGTGAATGTGCGGGTGCCACCAGGGTGATCGTTCGGGTGTGCTCATTGGTGCCTTTTCGCTGGAAATGCGGCCCGGCAGGGCTTACGGTTTCTTCACTTGACGCTTTCTTGGGGCGCGAGCTGGGGAGTCCATTCGCCCCGAAAGCTCTGGCGAAAGGCCGGAACATGCCTATTGTGTCGACCGGATTCGACATGCAAGCTGCGCTCCGGGAACATAGCTTCGTATAGGGAAAGTCAGTGAAAGTCATCGCCAGTTCAATCCGCAAAGGCAATATTATCGAGCGGGAGGACGGTCAGCTTTATGTCGTTTTGACCGCGGAAAGCTTTCATCCCGGCAAAGGCACGCCAACGACTCAAATCGACATGCGGCGCCTCTCGGACGGCGTCAAGACGACCGAGCGCTACAAAACAACCGAGCAGGTCGAACGCGCCTATGTCGAGGACGCGAATTTCAATTACCTCTTCCGGGACACGGACGGCTACCATTTCATGAACAAGGACACTTACGATCAGATCGCCGTACCCGCCGAGATTGTTGGAGACCAGGCGATCTATTTGCAGGAAGGCATGACCTGCACGCTGTCCATCTTCAACGGCGCCGCCGTCGGAATTCAACTGCCCGCGCGGGTGACGCTCGAAGTCGTCGAGACCGAGCCCGCCATGAAAGGTCAATCAGCATCGTCTTCATATAAGCCCGCGAAACTCTCGAACGGCGCGCGAGTGATGGTGCCGCCGCATATTTCGCCGGGCGTCCGCGTCATCGTTCAGACGGAAGACGGCTCCTACGTCGAGCGCGCCAAGGACTGAGGCTACCGATCCCAAGACGTGCGGCGCGCGCCCGCATGGAGGCGGCCTAGCGCCGCTCCGCCGGCTCGCTCCGTGTCGGGGTCGGAAGCCGCGGCGGGTTGCCGAGGCGGCGGTCGAGATAGAGCCCGACCTCCTCCGCCAAAAGCTCGATGCAGTTTTCGAAAAAATGGTTGGCGCCCGGAATGATCACATGCTCAATGGAGATGCCCTTCTGAGTCTTCAGCTTTTCGATCAGACCGGTAACCTCTCTCAAGGGCGCGACCCGGTCGCGATCGCCATGCACGAAAAGTCCCGAGGATGGACAAGGTGCGAGAAAGGAAAAGTCGAAGCGGCTGGCCGGCGGCGCGACCGCGACGAAGCCTTCGATTTCCGGACGCCGCATCAATAGCTGCATGCCAATCCAGGCGCCGAACGAGATTCCGGCGATCCAGCAGGCCCGTCCCTCTGGGTTCTCGGACTGCGCCCAGTCGAGGGCCGCCGCCGCGTCCGACAATTCACCCTGGCCGTGGTCAAAACAACCCTGCGAAAGCCCGACGCCGCGAAAATTGAAACGCAAAACGAAAAAGCCGCGTTCCGCAAAAGTATAGTAGAGATGATAGACGATCTGATTGTTCATCGTCCCGCCGAATTGCGGATGCGGGTGCAAGATGATCGCGATCGGCGCGCCGCGGATCGTCGAAGGATGAAACCGGCCCTCGATGCGGCCGCAGGGACCGTTGAACTTGACCTCCGGCATGCTGACTCCACAAACGATTAGGCGGATTTTTCGCGCAATTCGAGGTTTCCCACATTGCTGCGCATTCTTGGCGAGCATCGGCGGCTTTTGTGGCTCGCTTGACTTTGGGAGCCGCGCGGCGCCTAAGAAGAAGTGTGCCAATCGGCGCAAGGGACCGGGGTCGATGTCCGGTTTCGTGAAATACTGACGATCTCACGGATCTTCTAACACGTATGCCCCTCTGGATTGCAAGCTCTTTTGGATTGCAAGCGTGAGGGGGAGGCGGATTGCCTGGTCTCTCAATGCGAGACGTTGCAGAGGTCGCGGATTCTTTTCGTGTCTGGCGCCCGCGTATACCTTGACTATAACGCCACGGCGCCCCTGCATCCCGCGGCGCGCGAGGCAATGTGCGCGGCCTTCAATCTTTGCGGCAACGCCTCCTCCGTTCATGCCGAAGGGCGGGCGGCGCGGGTTTTGATCGAAGCCGCCCGTGCCGAGGTGGCCGCTTTTGCCGGAGTCCCGGCCAAAAATATCGTCTTTACCTCGGGAGGGACGGAGGCGCTGAATTTGGCGCTGACGCCCTCTCTCGAGACGCTGGACGAAAAAAGGTCCATCGACCTCCTCGTGGCAAGTGCCGGGGAACATCCCGCTGTCCTCGCGGGCCACCGTTTTGGCTCCACACAACTTGAACTTGCCGGTTTGACGCCTCGCGGCACGCTCGATATCGAGGCACTTGGCGCCGCCCTCGCCCGCGCGAGCACCGCGGGGCACCGCATTATGCTGGCGTTGCAGGCCGCCAACAACGAGACGGGGGTTATTCAGCCGGTCGCGGCGGCGGCGAAGATGATCCATGCGGCGGGCGGGTTGCTGGTTTGCGACGCGGTTCAGGCGGCGGGCAGGATCGACATCGGGAACCTGGCAGCGGACATCATCGTCATTTCGGCGCATAAATTCGGCGGCCCGAAAGGTGCTGGGGCGGTTTGTTTTCGCTCCGACTCCTACCATATAAGAGATGCGCTCGTGCGCGGCGGCGGGCAGGAGCGAGGGCTGCGCGCCGGAACCGAGAACGTTGCCGCCATCAGTGGGATGGCCGCTGCCCTTACCGCCGCGAAGGCCCGGCTGGCCGAGGAAGCCGCGACCCTATCCGTCTGGCGGGACGAGCTGGAGGCGGAAATTTCTCGCATCGCGCCCGGCGCGGTGTTTTTCGGCGCCGGCGCGGAGAGATTGCCGAATACATCCTGCTTCGCCGTGCCCGGCATCGAGGCGCAAATGTTGCTTATCGCTTTGGATATGGAGGGTCTTGCGGTATCGTCGGGTTCGGCCTGTTCGTCGGGGAAGGTGAAACCTTCGCACGTCTTGAGCGCGATGGGTGTGAAGCCGGAGGTGGCGAGAGGCGTTATCAGGGTAAGTCTCGGGTGGAATTCGCGGCGCGAAGATTGCGTTTCGTTCGACGAGGCACTTGAAAAGACGGTTAGGAGAATCAGGGCAAGGCGGGGCAAATCCGCCGCATGAATAACCGGCCGTTCCCGCCGGCTGGGTTTCTTCCCGCTACTTTATCGGTTCCCTCCCGCTACTTTATAAGGTACCTTAACGAACGTCTGAACCAGCGGTCCTTGAAACCGCCAAGGTGAGGAGAATGGCATGTCTGCGGTCCAAGCGACGGTCGATCGCGTGAAGGCGATCGACGTCAGTGCATATAAGTATGGTTTTTTCTCTGATATTGAATCCGACAAAGCCCCGAAGGGTCTCGATGAAGGCATTGTCCGGTTCATTTCGGCGAAAAAGGGGGAGCCTGCCTGGCTGACCGAATGGCGGCTCGGGGCCTACCGGCGCTGGCTGACGCTGCAAGAGCCGCGCTGGGCCCGAGTGGATTATCCGAAGATCGATTATCAGGAACTTTACTATTATTCCGCGCCCAAGACGGCTGCCGGTCCGAAGTCGCTCGACGAAGTCGATCCGGAGCTTCTGAAGGTCTACGCAAAGCTCGGAATTCCGTTGCGCGAACAGGCGGCGCTTGCCGGCATCGGCCCGGAGCGCGGAGTAGCTGTCGATGCGGTGTTCGACTCTGTTTCCGTGGTGACCACCTTCAAGGAGGAGCTGGCCAGGGCCGGGGTGATTTTTTGTCCGATCTCGGAAGCCGTGCATACCCACCCAGACCTCGTGCGGAAATACCTCGGATCGGTGGTGCCCACGACGGACAATTTTTATGCGACGCTGAATAGCGCGGTATTTTCCGATGGTTCCTTCGTTTACGTTCCGCCTCGCGTTCGCTGCCCGATGGAACTCTCGACCTATTTCAGGATCAACGAACAAAACACTGGCCAGTTCGAACGCACGCTGATCATCGCCGACAAGGGCAGCTACGTTTCCTATCTCGAGGGCTGCACGGCACCCAAGCGCGACGAACATCAGCTGCATGCCGCGGTCGTCGAGCTGATCGCCCTTGACGATGCCGAGATCAAATATTCGACGGTACAGAATTGGTATCCAGGCGACGCCGATGGCCGGGGCGGGATCTATAATTTCGTCACCAAGCGCGGCGATTGCCGGGGCGCGAATTCCAAGATTTCCTGGACTCAGGTTGAAACCGGATCCGCGATTACCTGGAAATATCCGTCGTGCATACTGCGGGGCGACAATTCGCGCGGCGAATTCTATTCGATCGCAATTTCCAACGGCCGCCAGCAGGTCGATTCCGGCACAAAGATGATCCATCTCGGCAAGAACACGACGAGCCGGGTCTTATCGAAGGGAATTGCCGCGGGCAGATCGCAAAATACCTATCGCGGTCAGATTTCGGCGCACCGGAAAGCCACCGGCGCCCGCAATTTCACCAATTGCGATTCGCTGCTCATCGGTAATTCGTGCGGCGCCCATACGGTGCCTTATATCG
>JBOHJU010000218.1:0-5046 GCA_050728755.1 Methylocella sp. | reverse complement strand
GCCTGTCTTGTTGGCGTCGTAACGCCAAATACCGCCGCGCGTATCGAGCTCGGTACACGGCTGATTGCCAGGCGAGTGCGGCATGCGGTTTGCGACCTGGCACGCGTTCGTCGCCGAGCCAAGATCGACGAACAAATTGCCGCCGGTGTCGATTTTAAAAGGATGCATGGGGTGGTCACCGGTGAGCGGCAGCCCGGACACGATGACTTGCGGCTTCCCGCGCGGTGCGATGCCTTCGCTCGGCAAAGCGTAGCGAACGATACGATCGCCGCTTTCGGCAAAGAGCCCATTTTTATAAAGCGCGACGCCTGTACCGCCTTTGCCGCCCTCCGCGGCAGTTTCGCCAAACCTCGTCTGCACATCGGCGTGCCCATCCGCCTTACTATCTTCGAGGGCGATCAGGAACCCGCCCGGCGGCGGAGCGTCATTGTGGTAGTAGCGGCCGCTCCAAGTGTTGACATAAACGACACCATTTTTGGCAACAACGAGATGCCGCGCGTGACCTAAATTGTCGGCGAACACAGTCGCGCAAAAGCCTGGCGGCAGCGTAATGCCCCCGTTATCGCCTGGGCAAGATTTACGCGAACTGTCAACCGCAGGCGCCCTGGATTGAGCGAGCAACGAACGTTCCATGCCTATGAGCCCAAAGGCCGCCAGAAACGCTGCCCCCGACGCCCCTAAAGCTGCGCTTGAATACGGCAACGTGAAATTCGGCATCGGTTTTCTCCCTTTGCAACCTTGACATAATCAAAGCACACCATTGCGGGTGCGGACACTCGCTCGCAGTCACTGTCCCTATGTGCGCATTTGACGTTTGGTGCAAGTTCGCACCGCCGCAAACGGCCGGAGCGTTGGCCTCGCAATTTGCGCGGAATCAATGTTTGGCGTGTTTGGCGGCGGGCTTATCGGCGCCCGGGCCTTCGTCGATGCCAACCTTGATCGTATAATCGTCTTCGGCGTGGTCCTGTATGAACGGCACGCGGAGAGGTTCGGAGACGATCGTGAAATCGGCTTCTGTCTCGCTGGTGGGCACCACCACGGCGGCGCGATAGAGCTTGCTGACAATGGGCTGGTTGTCGCGTTCGCGAAGGACGGCCATGCGCACCGGGACGCTAAAGTTGCCGGGGCCGCCCGCGGGTCCAAGCAGAACTTTGCCCGCGACTCCGATTTTGACCGCGAGTTGATCGCCTTCAAGCGTGCATTCCCGCGCGGTATCGGTGAGAGAATACTGATAGCGTAAATTCTCGTTCGAAGGCGGCGTTCCAGCATAAGCCTGGCTCGCCGCGGTGCCTTCGAGAATCAAGACTTCCGGGCAAAAGATATGCCGGGCCTGCGTTCCGGGCGCCGCCGGCGCGTCGTCGCTTTTGAATCCCAGCATATTCGCGAGTTTCGAGCCGCCGGCGTCCGGCACGTCGAAATTTCCAAGATGGCCGCCACAGCCGGCTAGCCCTAACACCACCGGCGCGGCCAGGACGGATTTTGCTATTGGGACCGGCACCGCCCGCCGATACCGGCCAAATTCACGGCAGGGCATCGAATCCTTCCTTAAACCCGGCCAGGACGAGCGGTATGCCGGTTCCTTCTTCCGGAGTCTGAAAAATAATGAAGATGGCCTTCTGGCCGGTTTTCATTTCGCCGATCAATTTGTCGTCCATGACCACCTCGGCTACACATCCGGTCGGAAGACAGCGGACGAAACCCGCGCGTCCGACATCGATATCGTCGATCTTAAGCCCCAACCCGGAAGGAAGAAGCACCCCAAGCGGTGCAATGACCCGCAAAAGGCGGCTTTTGCCGTCGGCTGTCTTGAGAACGACGACCGTCAGATTGACGTTTGGCTTGTCTTCCGCGGCGACGCTCTGCAAGAGCGCGCATTGCTCGTTGGCGGCACCCGGCGGCGTCTCGCAGCGCAGTTCCCAATCGCCATGCTTGGATTTCACGACGCCTTGGCCAACAGCGCCAGGCCCGCTCGCCAAGAGCCAAATACCAATGAGCGTCAGCCCGAAAAGGCGCCGTACGCCCGTCGTTTTCCTTGATTTGATTGTCCGCGCCACGGAAGCTTCCTGTCGATTTGAAAGATCTGAACCGCTACCGGTCACATTCATGCGGCTTTTATGCGATGGCAATTGCAATTGTGTTTCGTGCGGCGATGCGTCAAAGAGGGATTTGCCGCCCGGAATGCGGCGGCGGGGGCCTTGGACAGGCCTTGGCGATGGACGTTGGAGGTAGCCCAGATGCTCCACGGCTTGGTGGGAGTCCTTGCTGCGGCCCTTGCTGAAGGGCAGGAATGCGATCGCCCCCCGCATTGAACGGGCGCCGTCGGCGAGGGAAATCCCCGCATATCCCGGAAAGCAGCTAATCGCGGAATGATTTAGCAAAATCGTCATCCCCTGAATAGGGGGCGCGCGGGGCCTGCGATTGTGCTCAAAGTGAGCCCGTGGCGAGGAGACATTTAGAGGAGGTTTCGATGGCCCATCGCCTCGCAGTACCATTGCTGTTGACGGCAAGGTACTCGAAAACGTGGCATGCGAGTGCTACACGCCATTGTCCGCGATCAATATTAGCGCCCCGCTGCCTGAGATTGCGTACTGGTTCGAACCGTTTTGTCGGGTATCGGACAGTCAGACGGGGGATGCATTGTAAGGTTGTTGCACTTAGCCAAGCAATCTCAAAGCTTCGCTGCAAAAGACGCCGAGCTATTGTTCAAGGTTATTCACTAGGATCGCTCATCTGGAGATACGTCGAGGAGCATGCGCGGGTTTTTTGCCGCGAGGTGACCGCCGCGCCAGCAACAGCAAAATGGGACGCTCGGAAGAACGAGCGGATGCTCAAGATCAGAAACTATACAAACAAATATTTTGTTGATGTATTTTATCTATATTAGCGTATATATGATGTATTATTCTATTCAGTCTTCTATGTTATTGTTTATTTGTATTTACAAATGTTGACAACAACAACAACGTGATCGTAATTTCTTAGCCGATATTCTAATATAATGAATATTGAAATTAATCATACGTCACGGGATTAACAAAATTGATAGTCCATTTTCGTGACCTTGTAGCCCATTTGAGGATAGCAAAACCTACTGCTTTAGAGTATGATCACAATCGTTTTTTATCGGCGGCGTATGTTGGGGCGATTTGATGTCCAGGAGCAATTTCGACACCGTGCCCCAATGGGGACCCAGATCGTCGGCCGCGACGATCCGGATCTCGAGAACATGATCGGCATCTTCCTGAACAATCTCGTCATGAGATTCGATGCCTCCGGCGACCCGGCCTTCGATGAATTCCTGACCAGAGTAAACGGAACGGTTCAGGATGCGCTAATCCATCAACGGATGCCATTCCACAAGTTGGTCGAGGTTCTTAATCCGCCGCGCGATTCGCAACGCCCCCCGCTCATCTCCCTCAATTTCACCGTGTTGCGCGATGTCATGGACCATAAAACCTACCGCAGCTTCGACCTTCATGGGCAACCTTCGCTATCCGCCGGCTCGCTCTATGATCTGTTTTTTTCATGGTGCATTGGCCGAATGGCTGGCGCATGGCCATGGAATTCAACCCTGACCTGTTCGAACGGCGCACTGCCGAGCGGATGCTCGAATTCCTGATGGCGACGATTGAGTTCGCTATTTCCAATCCCAATGCGAGATTGTCCTCGCTGCTGCCGCCCGTGCGAGACAGGATCGCTCCACCCAAATCCAGCGACGGTTTCGCCGCGATCGAGGCGTCGCGTCCGCCGCTGAGCGCGCCTCTTAGCATAGAGCCGGCCGATGCCGAAACAAGGATGATGGCGATCTGGCGGGATGTCCTTCAAGTTCCGGAAATCGGCCCCACCTCGAATTTCTTCGAGCTCGGCGGGCATTCCTTGATGGCGATGCGACTCATGACCAAAGTCGCGAGCACCTTTGGCGTCAAAATCAATGTCATGACCCTTTTTCAGGCGCCGACCGTGCGCGAGTTCACGGCCCACCTGTCCGTGATCGAACCGCCGCCGGAACCTTGGAGAATTGTCGAGATTCAACCGCGCGGCGACAAGACGCCGATTATCGCCATCAACAATACGATGATCTATTACAATCTCGCGCGAAGGATTGGAACGGATCGGCCGTTTCTTGGCATTCAGCTGTTTGATCCCAGCAATCCCCGTTCATTGACCCGCCGCGACATGAATGAGATCGCGGCCGATTATGTGCGCCTAATCCGCGAGGCGCGGCCGCACGGTCCTTATATCCTAATGGGATTTTGTGTCGCGGGAGTCATTGCCTATATAGCGGCGCAGCAGTTGAGACAGGCCGGAGAGTCAGTTCCACTGGTCGTGATGGCCGACAGCTGGGTGCCAGGCTATAGCAAGCGCCTTCCGTACATCCGGCGTTATCTGTTCCGCTGGTCCTACCGGTTGCCTCCTTTAGGCATAAATGCGGACTCGTCGTAAGCGGTAAGCAGTCGGTGGCGGAATTTTGGCATAGCCGCCGACCTCAAGGGGAACTTGTTTTTTTCGACCGGAAACTCCGGGCCGGGCACCTATGATGGCGTCCGCAATATTCAAGAGAGCGTGGTGAAGGTCGACCCGACACTCGTCAATCTTCTCAGCATATTCACGCCATCAGACGAAAATGATTTGGACGATTTAGACTACGACGTTGGATCAGGGGGCGTGCTCGTCGTGCCAGCCCAGCCCGGTCCGTTTCGGCATCTGGCGGTGGCCGCCGGCAAAGAGGGAACGATGTACTTGCTCAATCGACCCAACTTGGGCGGATTTTCGGGCGCCGCAGGCCCCGACTACGTACTCGACGAAGAAACAATAGGGCAGTGCTGGTGCGGGCCGTCCTATTTCACCGGTCCGGACGGGATCGGGCGTGTCGTCAGCAGCGGCGGCAGCACCACCACCTCGAACAGCGCCGAAATCATCGTCTGGGAAATACAGACCTCGCCCACGGTTGCATTCGTTCCGGAAGGAGCGGCGGCGCCTGTCGCCAGCGGCCAGGATGGAGGAACCTTTACGACGGTTTCGTCGAACGGCACCCAAGCTGGAACG
>JBOHJU010000217.1:0-5063 GCA_050728755.1 Methylocella sp. | reverse complement strand
GCCAAGTCCTCGTCGATGCCGGGGTCAATCCCGCCATTCTGAGCGCGAAAGGCTACGGGAGTTCCGATTCCTCGGCCAGCAACAAGGAGACAATGGAACGCCGCAGCAACCGCCCGAAGACAAGCCGCCGGCGCGACGACCGGCGCGTCGAATTCAGCATAGCCCACCAATAGCGCAGGGGGCGAAAGTCACCGTCGTCCATCCCCGGCGCCTTTTCCGGTTGCCAATCCGCGCGGATTATTCGTCGTCGTTCATGGGTGCGAGAGCGGGGCTTCGCGCGCTGACCGCGCGGGGTTCTGGCAGTGGTTGCACTTGCGGGAGCGGGGCCGGTGAAGCGTCGTCCGTATCCGGCCCAAATCCGTCGCGCTGATAAATATCCTCGCGGAATTCGGCAAGACCCTCGGGCGTGGCCCATGCCGTGATGTACACCCAATACACCGGAACCGGGGCCGCGAGCTTAACATCCACGCGCTCGCCGGAGCGGATCGTTTCATCAATATGTTCGCGATCCCAACCCGGCGTGTCCTTGAGCAACCAGGTCACATAGTCGCGAACGTTTTGGACGCGGATGCAACCGGAAGACACTAACCGGTCATCATCGCCAAAAATGCCTTTTTCGGGGGTGTCATGCATATAGACGCCATACGGATTGTCGATGTTGATGCGCACGACTCCAAGCGAATTGAGATCGCCGCCCGGATCCTGGCGAAATTTGTAATTGACCGCATCGAGCGAGTTCCAGTTAATCTGACCGGATTGAAGCTCCTGCCCGTCCTTGTTGAATATCCTGATCTTATGGTCGGCCAGATAGTTTGGATCCTTTTGCATGCGCGGGATCAAATCCTTGCGGATGATCGACACGGGCACGGTCCAATACGGATTGAAATTAATGTCGATCGCCTTCGTCATCATGACCGGGGATTGGCGGTCGATCTTGCCGACGCCCGCCGCGTGATGCGTCACGACAACGCCGTTCTCGACCGTCTCGACCGCCATCGCCGGGATATTCGCCATGACGAAACGTTCGCCAAGGTTGCCGGAATAGGAGCGCAACCGGACGAGGTTCACCTCGAGCTGATGCAGCCGGAAATCTGCCGGGACATTGAGCGCGACAAAGGTTTCCTTTGAAACCACGCCGGTTTGGAGCAGACCGTGGCGGGCCTGAAAATGTTTCACCGCGGCATCGACGTAGGAATCGAAGACCGGCGAAGCTCCGGCCGAGGGATCGAGATCGCCCGACGCCGCAAGCCGTTTTCGCAGGGCGACCACGGCCTGGCCGCTCACGCCTAGTTTCAGCGTCCGCCCCGTGGGAACCGCGACCCAACCGCCATTGGCAACGATCTGGCGGTAGGTTTCGATCGCCTGTGCGGTCGCCGCGAAAGTTTCCACCGCGAGAACAGGCGTGTTCGAGCGGCTCACCGCAAGGCGCGGATCCGCATCGTAACGTTGCGCCCATTCGGCCTGCTCGCCAAACGGTGAGTCGCCCTGCCCCGCGGCCGCGCTAGCGGCATGGAGCAACCCGAAGGCGGCGGCCACGACCGCCGCGCGCCCAATAGGATAAAAACGATGATACGGCAGGCGCGACAAATTTTTTCTCGTTCCAAATCCCAATGCCTCGACCTCCAATGCCACGGTCTTCCAATCCTCATCCGGCGGCGTGGGTGCGACCCGGCGCTCGCGCGGATCGCGTCCCGGCCGGCGACGATCTGGCGCGGCCGGGCCTCGCGGCGAGTGGCGTCAATGGTTTGGAAGAGCTTCTTGAGGACCTATTGAGCACCCAAACGCAAGACAGAGGCGCGTGACTTAACTATTCTTTCGAGCTGGCGCCGCAGGTGTGGCAAAGGCACAAACAGGACGGCGAATTTGTGGCGTTTGGGTTCGAAAAATTGCCTCGTCCAAAATAACCCTGGGCAAGGACTCGCGCGTTCAAGCTTATTCTTCGGCTTTGAGTCGCGTCCCGCGCGTCACAGCCTGTACCTTATCTGGTCTGTCCAGAAACGTTCGAGCCGGACCAGCGATTGGTTAAGTTTTGTGAACTCGCCGGAGCTGATCCCGCCGATTTGCTCCACCGTGGCGACATGCTTGTCATAGAGCTTGGAGACGATGTTGTGCACGTCCCTGCCCTTATCGGTCAGGCTGATTCGCACGGCGCGGCGGTCGATGCGCGAGCGGGCATGATGCAGGTAGCCGGTTTCGACCAGTTTCTTGACATTGTAAGAGACGTTCGAACCGAGGTAATAGCCGCGCGTGCGCAATTCGCCGGCGGTCAATTCCTTGTCGCTGATATTATAAAGCAGCAAGGCTTGCACGGCATTGACGTCGCCGCGGCCGCGCCGGTCGAATTCGTCCTTGATCACGTCGAGAAGGCGGCGATGCAGCCTCTCAACTAGCCTTAAAGCCTCGAGATAGGGCGGCCGGACCTCTGCCAACCGGTCGGCGCGAGGCTGCGCGGCCTCGCTTTTCAGGGCACTCATCATAGGATTAACCTCGTCTTTTGCGTTGCGGCGGCATGCCTACCGGCGCGTCCATGCAACCTAAATACGCGCTACAAATGAAAACCAGTTTAAGCAACACACTGAATCCAAGCTTTATATGATTCAGTAAATCAAATATGAAGTAAAGACAATATTTACGATTTGATTTTGTTAACATTACGTTACACTATTAATTAATTTAGCGCAAGTATTAACAAAAGCATTCACTCAAGGAATTCATGGGAAATAGTCGCGGTCATCATTACAGCCTGACTCGAAGCGGGCCTTCACTTTTTCCGGCCGCGCTTGGGTTTGGCGGCGGCGAGCATCGGCGCGGTGAGTTTTTCGTACAAGCCGAAAAGATGCTCAACCCTTTCCCGGTCGCTCGCGAAAGGCTCCTTGCGATAGAGGCGATCGACCGCCGCGTCGAGGGCGCGGTGCGCCCTGCGTAGATCCTCCGGCATGACGTCTGGATCGTAGAGGTCGGCGAGCGTAGCGCGTTCATGCGCCGCGCGCGCGTCGAGCACGGATTTCGCGAGTTTTTCGAGATTTGCTTTGGCGGCATCATCGAGTTGCGGCCAGGGGAACGGGTTGTAATTGATTCCGACCGAGTATTGGAAATCGCTCTTCAAACGCCCTCCGACGATGCGCGTCCAAGCCATGTGCATACGTGACGTGAGGAGGCCGAATGTACAAAGATCGGCGTTCCGCATAACGAGCAGCTTGTTGCTGGGTATCGTCGGTGGTTCAAGATACCCAATCGGTACATAGTCGCGCCTTTCAGAACTGACTTCGGGAATCACAAGAAATGGCGCATCCGGTACAATGGTAACATGAAACGACGCTGGGGTTTGTGCCAACGATTGCGCGAGCTTCCCAGACGCGGCGACTCGATGACGACGAACGTCAGCGATACGCGCCATTACGCGAGGCATACTTCTCAATTCCCCCGGAGTGAGGACGGCCGAATAAAGAATCCAGCGAGATATTCCATTAATAAACTCTTCACTCCCAATAAACGGATGGATAATATTGATCGCTAAAGGCTCTTCCCGAAGAAATGAGGCCCGCTCCGAACCATTGAAAATATAGTGGCCACCATCAACAGGCTTTGTGCCAACGCATAATTTTGGAAAGGAACTCAACGAGTTCACTTCACGCTCGACAACCAGATGGCGGTCGGCAAGCGCGCTTGCGTCGAACAGGTAAGGCGTCAGCGCCGAATGACGGCTTTCGTGCGGATCGCCCTTGATGTCGTCGTAAGAGAAAAGCCGCTTTTCCTTCGGCTCGTCGTCGCGCCGGGTCAGGCCGATGATGACGCAATGGACATGGGCCTTGCCCTTGGCGTCGCTCATCCACGCGAAAGTGCGATGCGCGAAGGCGATCTCCAATCCGTAGCGATCGAAGAGCAGCGGCCAGAGCTGCGCGACCTGCTCGCCTTGCGTGATCGAATTCGTTGCGACGAAGCCGATGCGGGGCGACTTGGAACCACGGCCCTCACCCTGAGGAGCTTGCGAAGCAAGTGTCTCGAAGGGCGAGGGCCGCGCCGCATTCTTCGGGACAAGGCTTCGCCCCGCATCCTTCGAGACGGCGCTTTGCGCCTCCTCAGGATGAGGGGTACCGGTCTCGCCGCGCCGAATATAGTCGCCCGCCTTGACGAACCAGGCGCAGACATAATCTAGCCGATTGCCCGAAAGGCCAAGCTTTGCGATCTCCGCCATTTGGTCTTGACGCGCTTCGTCGCGTTGGACAAAGCCCCCGAACGGCGGATTGCCAAAAATGTAGGAACATTTTTCCGGCGCGAGCACGTTCGCCCAATCCGTCTCCAGCGCGTCGGCGTTAAGAATGTTTGGCGAAGTCTTTAAGGGTATGCGCACAAAACTTTCGCCAAAGGCGGCGGACAGCCGCGCATTCATGATGTGGTCCATCATCCACATTGCGACCTCGGCGATCCGGGCCGGAAACTCGGAAATCTCGATCCCATAAAAGCGATCGACGTCGACCTTCGTATAGAGGCCAATGTCGGTAACCCGCTGCTCGCCGGGATGGATTTCCTTCAAAATCGCGATTTCGAGCTCGCGCAATTCGCGATAGGCGATGACCAAAAAATTCCCGCAGCCGCAGGCCGGATCGAAAAAGGTGAGGCCGCCGAGTTTCGCATGAAAATCCTCCAGCGCCCTCCTCCGGCCCGTATCCTTGCGCGCCTTCAGCCTTGCGAATTCGCTCTTGAGATCGTCGAGAAACAGCGGCTCGATCACCTTCAGAATGTTTTTCTCGCTGGTGTAATGGGCGCCCTGCTTGCGGCGGGCAACCTTGTCCATGACCGACTGAAACAGCGAGCCGAAGATTGCGGGCGAAATCTTTTCCCAATTGAAGCCGCAGGCGTACAAAAGTTTTTCGCGCATTCCGCGGTCGAAATCGGGCAGCGGCAGGCGCTCGTGGAAAAGCTCGCCGTTTATGTATTCAAAGCGGGCAAGATCGGCGTCGAGCTTGTTGCCGCGCTTTTTTTCCGGGGTATCGAGAACCTCGAAAAGCTTTGAGAGCATCGGGCCGAGGTCCGCGCCATCCTCGCGCGTGCGGTCCTTTAAA
>JBOHJU010000216.1:0-5106 GCA_050728755.1 Methylocella sp. | reverse complement strand
TTCCCGATCACATGAACCGGAACGCTTTTGCCGAGGGCGACGGCAAGCAGCGCCAAGATGCGCTCCTCCCCGCCGTCCACCGCAAGCTGCGAGGGCGCTCAGTCATTTGGGCGAGAACGGTTCCCCTGCCGAGGGCCAAGCCCGCGCCGGTGAACATGAGCGAGCGATGCAAATTGGCGCGCAATAATTCTTCGCGGATTTTTCGAAAATCTTCGCTCGCCTGCACGAAAACGCTCCCTCGCGACACCTGGCCGCAAGGAATTATGCTGGCTCATGGCATCTGTCGAGAGGCGCCAAAACTACGAGATGCGCAATCTTACATAAATATCGTAAGTTGGCTCATCTCATCTCTCGAGAGGCGCCAAAACTAGAGGTGCGCAATCTTACATGGCATCGAGCGCACCCGTGTCCGAACCGGGGTGGTCGCTCTCTTGAACGCCTGCTTAGGACATCAAACGCTCATTTCTCGCGCGTCGGCCTATCGGCGGGCGACGCCGGTGTTCTCGTCGATCCACGCGCGGACACGCGGAAAAACCTCCGCCGATCCCAGTACGAGATGCTTGCCGCCGGACACGAGCATAAACGTCTTCGGCTCATTGGCGAGTTCGAAAAGCCGCCTGGCCAAGCGGATCGGAACGACATCGTCTTCGTCTCCGTGCAGGAAGAGGATCGGAATATGCACGTCGCCGATCGCGAGATCCGAGCGAAACTGGTCGAACATCAACCAATTCACCGGAAACATCGGATAATGCGCCGCGGCCACCGCCACCGCCGACGAAAAAGGCGAATCGAGCACGAGAGCGGCGGCTTCATGCGTCGCCGCGAGGGCGATCGCGACGCCAGAGCCGAGCGATTCGCCCATCAAAACGATATGGCCGCCGTCATATCCGCGCGCCCGCGCTTCTCGGTATGCCGTTTCGCCATCGGCCATCAGGCCCTTTTCAGTCGGCGAGCCGGTCGAGCCGCCATAGCCGCGATAGGATAACGCAAGAAGCCCGTATCCGCTCGCCGTAAATGCGCGAAACCGCGCGGCGCGATCGACCAAAGCGCCGCCATTGCCATGGAAATACAAGATCAGCGGATGCCCATCCATTGCTGGAACATACCAAGCGACCAGCGTCTCGCCATCATCGGTCGTAAGGCGCAGGTCTTCGACGCCGGTCATGCCGGCTTGCGCGGGATCGGTCAGATGACGATCCGGAAAATATTGAAGCCGCCGCTGAAAAACCGCCATGCCGGCGACCATCAGAATGTAAATCGCGACAACCCAAGCGAGCGGCCATCTCAATACAGTCATGGCGATCTGCTCCTTCAAACCGGCAGGCATCGGATGACGAGCTTGTTGAAGCCGAGATTGCCGCCGTCGACGGGCATCGCAACGGCTTCGATATTCGTCCACGATATTGCCGTTGCCGTGACGGGCTTGACAACGGGATTTTGCCTTCGGGAGCTGCCCAACAGCGAGCTATCGTGCAGGAAAGGGAGATGCCAGGTCCGCTCATTAGTAGCGCAGCCAACCCCAAAAGCCCGGCCGACAGCCGAGGGGCTTTCGCCCTGCCTGCACGCCTGCATTCTCATGGCGCTAGTGCCGGCCGCCGGGATTTTTGCTGCGTCCCGGCTCGTCGAGGCATCCACGGCATGGAGGCGATGATGCCGCAAAGAGAGGTGGCGGTAAAGAGATACGTGGTGAAGCTGAGCGGGGAGGAACGCGAACGGCTCGAGGCGCTGATGCGGAAAGGAAACAGCCCGGCGCGACGGCCGCTGAGGGCGCGGATGTTATTGAAGGCCGACGTTTCACAAGCCGGCGAAGGGTGGAGCGACAGCCGGATCATCCAGGCTCCGGAAACCGCGTGTCCATGGTTTACCGTTTGCGCAAGCAATGGATAGAAGAGAGCTTCGATGCCGTGTTGAGCCGCAAGCAGCCGGCGACACCTTCCGTTGCGCGGATTTTTGACGGCGAGAAGAAACCAAGCTGATCGCCTTGGCTTGTTCCAAGCCTCCCACGCGCGGCAGGCGGCGCTCCCCTACGCCCCAAAAATGGGGGAGAGGCGCTGTCATCTATTCCGCGACGATCGCCCCTTCCGCCGTCGCCTCGTTAAAGTCGCCATAGAAACGATAACGGCCGGGCGCGAGCGGGCGGAGGCGGATCGTGACCTCGGACTTGCCCGCCACGATTTTCTCGACCCGAAGCGTCTGGCTTTCGAATTCTTCCGGGGTCGGATCGAGGTTGCGAACAACGAGCGTGACCGGCGCGTTGGCCGGCACTCTAATTTCGGCGGGCTGGAACCGATGGTCCTTGATGGCCGTGCGCGCCGTGACCGCTTCCTGAGCGTCGGCCGGCACTTGGCCTGCACAAGTTAGAAGCATCGCCGCGGTCGCGGACCAAACCATGGTGCGTGGAATATGCATCGAAACTCTCCCAGCGAGACATTAGAATTCCCAGATAAGCTTCAATCGGGCCTTGCTCCGGGTGAAATTGGTCAGATCGAGGAAGTTTGCGTCGGCCGCCGCATGACCGGCGATCTGGGTGGAGTAGGCGGCCGAAACAAAGAGCTTGTTCGTGAACACGATGAAGCATGTTGGGCCGGCAAACAGCGCATCTCCGGCGAAACGATTGAACCCGGCCCCGCCGTAAGCGCGGAAATATTCGAGCTCGCCGCCAAGCGCCACTTTTGACGTGATCCGATAGGTCAACGCCGTCTTCAGCCCGAGCGTGGACGCGCCCTGCCACTCCGGAGTCCCGAATTGCCTCGCGGTCTCCGGAGTGTAGGTCGCGTTGAACGCCGCGAAGAGACGATTTGGAACAAGTTCGGTGTCGGCGATGATCGAGGTTTCGGCATTGAAATCCGTGGTCAGTTTCCCGGCGTCATCGACACGCGACCATTCCGGCTCAACCGCAATTTGGAGACCGACCGGCGCTCCGGGGCCGCGCCCGATCACGAGGTATCTGAACACCGTCGACAAGCCGCCAAAATTGGCGCCGTGGCGGTCGTCAAATCCCTCGACGCCGGCGATCCACGTGGAGACGCCGTGCGCGGCCACCTCGATCTGGGTGCTATCGGTTGGATTATACTCCAGCTCGACTTCCTGGTCGAGCGCAGCATATGAACCGGTTCGCTTCTGGAACGCGAGGTTGGTCTCGAACTCGAGCTCGCGTTCGCCTTCTTCGCCGATGTCCGAGCCGACCGTGAAGCCGAAAATATATTTGGATTCGAGTTCCGTGAACGAATCGGGCAGTGGGCCGGGAGTTGGATATTGTGCCGATGCGGCCACGGGAAAAAAGAGAGGCAGCGTCGCAATCGCGACCCAACGCCACTGCCGGAAGCGGATCCGTGGAAAGCGATTCAAACGGGCCTCCGATCAATACGGTTCATGGCCCTGCGACCAGATCGATTTGGCGTGTCGCACGTTCCTAGATGTAGATTTCAAGAAATCAAGCTTTATGTTCTGGAATTAGAGTATTTCCAATATAGAGACAGCTTCATGCTTTAGACTAAATCAAAACTATAGACGCTTTGAAGCACGCTTTGGGCCAAGCGGCGAACGGAAGATACAGAGTGCCGAAGTTGAGCGGCGGCGGAAAGCCCGGCGCGTCATGGAAAGCTCGCGCGCACCATCGCGCGTTCACGCTCGCAGGCTAAAGCGTGGCGATCAGACGAAACCCCGCGCCTTCCCCGGCGAGCACTGCCGAACCGGCTTCCCTAACCTCCACCTTGTCGACGCGGGCGTACGCGGGACCGTGCCAGCATGCCGCGCAAAGGGCCTCGACGGCCTCCGGCGATCCGGCGAAGAGAGCTTCGACATCTCCGTTCAAACGGTTTCTTACCCAGCCCCGAACGCCATGCGCGCGGGCTTCCATTTGCATCCAGGCGCGGTAGCCGACGCCTTGGACATCGCCGGTAATCGTCACCCGAACGATCTTTTCGTGTCTGGTCATGGCCGCCGTGTTGAGTGGCCGTCTGGATTGATTTCGGTGCCGGCAAATCTGACGCCGTGCGCTTCTGGGCCGAAAGCGTTGAGGCCCGCAAGCGTCACGGCGGCGATCGCCGTGACTGCCGCCAGCGCGAAAGCATAATTTCCGCCATTGGCTTCGGCAATGCCGGCTTGCAGAGTGGCGTTCGCCGAGGCCAGCAAATTGCCGAGCTGATAAGCGAAGCCGGGAAACGTCCCGCGCATGGCTTCGGGTGAAAGTTCGTTGAGATGTGCTGGGACAACGCCCCAGGCTCCCTGAACCGCGAACTGCATCAGGAAAGCGGCAATCGCTAGAGCAAGCGGACCTGCGCCATAAGCCCAAACCGGAATCAGCGGGAGAGTGACTAGCGCCGCGATAAGAATCGCTCGGCGCCGCCCGATAATTTGAGAAAGCGAGCCAAGCAAGAGTCCGCCAAGGATCGCGCCAATATTATAGACGATCGCGATCAGGCCGGCCGTATGCTGCGAGAAATGACGCTGGAGTTGCAGGAACGCCGGGTAGAGGTCCTGCGTGCCATGCGCGAGGAAGTTCAATGCGGTCATGAGAAGAACGGCGTAGAGAAAGCGCCCGGCCTGGGCGCGGGGCACTTTGACGAGACTCGTGATCTCGCGGGTGTTGGCGCGCGCCAGGAAAGCGGGCGACTCCTCGACCTTGCCGCGAATATAGAATACGAGCAGCAGCGCCGGCAGGGCGCCCGCCATGAACATGCCGCGCCAGCCGATCCGTCCATAAAGCGCGAAATAGGTAATCGCGGCGAGCAGATAGCCGCTCGGATAGCCGGACTGGAGTATGCCCGAGGCCACGCCTCGCGTTCCGGGGGGAATCGACTCCATCGCGAGCGCCGCGCCAACGCCCCATTCGCCGCCCATGGCCACTCCGAACGCCAGCCGCAGGATTAGAAATATAGCGAGGCTTGGAGCCAAGCCGGAGGCGAATTCGAGCAAGGAATAGGCGAGAATATCGACCATGAGCGTCACCCGGCGGCCGTAGCGGTCGGCGGCGCGGCCAAACAGCAGCGCTCCAACGGGTCTTGCCGCGAGGGTGAGAAAAATCGCGTAAGTGACCGTCTCCACGCCGGTGTGGAATTCTTCCGCCACGTCCTTGAGCACAAAAACGAGAATGAAAAAATCGAA
>JBOHJU010000215.1:0-5155 GCA_050728755.1 Methylocella sp. | reverse complement strand
GATCGGCGGTATCGAAGCTCACCAGCTTGCTCATTGCCTGGCACGCCGCGCCGATCGAGGCGGTCTCCAGCGCCATGGCGCTTGCCGCGATTGCCCTCCATGGCGGCGAGGAGTATGGCTCGGCACTATCGCTCGTGCGCGATGCGCGCCGCGCCGCATCGTTCATTCGCGAACGGCTGTCGCCGGATACCTGGCGGCTTATCGACGATCTCAATCAAGACCTTTCTATCGATGGGTCCCGGCCGCTCGCCGAAGCCGAGGCTTTCGAGCGCGCCGACGCGGCCTTGCGGACGATTGCAGCTATCTCCGGCTTGGCTCAGGAAAACATGAACCGCGGCGCCGGTTGGCGCGTATTCGATACCGGGCGGCGCATCGAGCGGGGCGTCAATACATGCCGTTTCGCCCGCCATTTCGCGAGCGGCGACGCGCCAGCCGACGATCTCGACGGCTTGCTCGATCTCGTCGACTCGCAGATCACCTACCGTTCGCGCTATCTCATGGGCGTCGCACTCAATCCGGTTCGCGACATGGTCGTGCTGGATTCGTTCAATCCGCGCTCGGTTGCCTTTCAGGCCGAGCGGCTCGACGAACATCTTGCAACTTTGCCCTTGCTCAGCGACGATGGAATGCTCGAGGCGCCGCGCCGCCTGATCCTGCAACTCGCCGCCGAAATCGCGACCGCGTCCGCTTCAAGCCTCGACAACGAAAAGATTCTCGGCTTCGAGCAGAGCCTTCTCGGCCTCGCCGACGCGATTGCCGCGCGCTACTTCCTGCAAGGTTTGCATGTTGCCCGGGCCGACAAATCGAGCGGCCTCGCGTGATCTACGATATCCGCCATCTGACGCTTTACGAATACGGCTCGACCGTGACGTTTTCGCGTTGCGCGCTGCGGCTGCTGCCCACGGACGGGGCGGGACAAACCGTGCTTTCGAGCGAACTCTCGGTTACCCCAACGCCCGCGCAAACGATCGAGCGCATGTGTTTTTTCGGCAGTCGCCTCAGTTTTCTCACCATCGAAATCGCGCATCGCAACCTGATCGTCGAGGTCAATACGAGCGTCGCGATTGACCGGAGCGAGCGGCTCGACGAAGGCGCAACTCCGGCCTTCGAAAAGGTGCGGGAGGACGCCTTCACGAGCGCTTCTCTCGATAAGGATTCGCCGGCTCATTTCCTGCATCCGAGCCGCCTCGCGCCGCGGTTCGAGCCGGCGTCAGATTATGCGCGCGAGAGCTTTTTAGCCGGGCGTCCGGTCCTCGATGGCGCCAAAGAATTGATGCGGCGGATCAAGGCCGACTTCAAATATGACCCGAAAGCGACCGTGGTCTCGACGCCGCTTTCCGAAGCCTTTGAAAAGCGGCGCGGCGTGTGCCAGGATTTCGCCCATATCATGATCGCCGGCTTGCGCGGGCTAGGCCTGCCCGCCGCCTATATTTCTGGCTACATCCGCACCATTCCACCCGCCGGCAAGGAGCGCCTCGAAGGCGCCGATGCGATGCACGCCTGGGTATCGCTTTGGTGCGGCGACTCGCGGGGCTGGGTCGGCTTGGACCCGACCAATGCGACAATGGTCGGAAACGATCATATCGTGCTCGCGAAAGGCCGCGATTACGCCGATATTTCTCCCGTCGCCGGAATCATCCTCGGCTCGCGCGAGCAGGATGTCGATGTGCAAGTCGATGTCGTGCCGAGGGCATAATCGCCAAAGAGTTGCGCACTGTGTCTTAAGAATATTAAACAAAACACGCCGCTATGAACCGGGAGGTTCGACATGTTCAACAGCGCGATCATCGACGTTGCAATCGGGCTGACGCTCTCGTTCCTCGCCGTCAGCCTCGCAGCGAGCGCGATTACCGAAGCGGTTAGCTCAGCCTTGAAGTGGCGAGAAAAGACCTTGCTCGAAGGCGTCAAGGCGCTTCTGAACGACCCCAACTTCACGGGCATCGCGCGTGATCTCTACAATCACGCGCTGGTCAACCCGCTGGCCGACGGCGCGGCCGTGTCGATCCACAGTCTCACTACAAGCCGGCCTACATGGATTCCCGGCAGTTCGCGCTGGCGATCTTCAGCACGTTGACCGAAGGAGGGGGGATCCGACTATGGCGATTGCGAAAATCCCGGGCCCGCAGCTGAAGACCGCGATGGAGACCCTGTGGGCCACATCTTCGCGAGACGTCGACGCATTCAAGAAACATATCGCCGTCTGGTTCGACAATTCGATGGATCGCCGAACTCAGACGGCTCGGCGTCGAGCATCTCTATGTGTTCGGTTCGACCGCGCGCGGCGAGTCTGCAGAAGAGTCGACCTGTACTTCGATCATGAACAAGGAAAGCTCGGCCTACTTGAGCTGATGAATGTGAAAGAGCGCACCGCGAGCAACCTTGGCCGGAAGTCGGACATCATGACACGACACAGGCCTGCACCCTGTTCTGAGGAAGCGGATAGACGAACCGCGGTGCTCGTGTTTCGATGCCAAAACGCAGCTGCCCGCCAAATGTTCAGGGCCTAAAGAGTTGGAGCGTGCCGGAATCGAAAAAGTTGAGCAACTTTTGCGGGACATACTCTGAAGCGAGATCCTCTGACGGCGTCGAAATAGGGTGAGCCTGTTACGGCAAGCTCGCGGTCTTACGCAGTTATTGTTTGCACTCTGCGCGATCTTCTCGGGAAGCCCGGAGGACTTCTGCCACGCGTATAGGCAGGCCACCCGATACAATATTTATAGAATCTGGTTAATGTAAATAACGGCTAAAGTGAAGCTACCGCGATTATGGAATTATAATAATTCCAATCAAAAGTAATTTCGTTGATATGTGAACGATCATGGTATAACGTCTTGCAAAACTGAGTTCAACTATCCGTCACTGCACCGCGGCACTGCGCCGGTGCCTTGAAGCAAGCATCGGCCAAGCTTCGATGCTTTGCCAACCCGGAGACATGGAGGTATTGGCATGGCCGGCGCCCTTATCATCGTCCTGCGCGAGGTCTTCGAAGCTGGCTTGATCGTCGGCATTGTGCTCGCCGCGACCCGGAGCTTGCCATCGCGCGGGCGCTATGTCGCGGGGGGCATCCTCGCCGGGCTTCTGGGCGCGGCGTTGGTCGCGGCTTTTGCGGGCGCCCTGTCCGATGCGTTCGCGGGCGCAGGCCAGGAAATCTTCAACGCCGCCATTCTCGACGTCGCGGTCATCATGCTTGGCTGGCACAATGTCTGGATGGCGCGGCACGGGCGCCAGATCGGCAAGGACTTGCATCAACTTGGGCGCGACGTCCTTAGCGGTTCGCGATCCTTGTCGGCGCTCGCCATCGTCGTCGCCGTAGCGGTGCTCCGCGAAGGCTCGGAAGTTGTTTTGTTTCTTTATGGTGTGGTTATTTCGAGTGGCGAATCCGGGCTTAGCCTCGTGCTAGGCGGGTTGCTCGGGCTTTTGCTCGGTGCCGGGATCAGCGCCCTCACCTATAAGGGCCTCGCGGTCATCCCACCGCGGCATCTCTTCAAGGTGACCAGTGTTCTGATCGCCTTCATGGCGGCGGGAATGGCGGCGCAAAGCGTCGCTTTTCTCGAACAAGCCGATATTGCAACAAGATTGGGCGATGCCGTATGGAACACCTCCTCGGTGCTAGCGGATACCAGCATCGCGGGCCGGGTCCTTCACACCCTTCTGGGCTATACCGAAAGGCCTACTGAGCTGCAGCTTGTGGTCTATCTTGCGACGCTTGGAACAATCTTCGCCGCCATGAAGCTGCTGGCGCCGCCAGCGGAGCAAAACCGCAAGCTTGCCACCAATTGACAATGGGGAAGAAGGCAAGCGTGCATCGAATTCAAATCGGGCACGAGGCGCGGCAATTCAGCGCACGCGGAAGCGTTGCTTTTGCTCGCGCCCAGTGAAGCGTGGAAGTTCGTTGCATCGAGACGAGATAAGCGATAGTGACATTCTGCCATTGCCTGAATCGTTGGCTGCGTCTTTCGGCGCGCGGCGATGTCGGGTTCGGGTGGATACCCCGTGAGCTTGGACGGGCGTTCCAGTTGCAAGTTGCAAGCCCGCCCGCCAAGGCGCGGCGATCCAGACAGGGTTCCATCCCGAGCCGGTTCGGTCGCAGCCCGTTTTTGGGAATAGTATGACATTCAGCAAACTCGGCCTCAGCGAGAAGGTTCTAAAAGCCGTCGAGGCCTCTGGGTACCTCACGCCCACCCCCATTCAAGCGGAAGCGATTCCTCACATGCTTGCCGGACGCGACGTGCTCGGCATTGCCCAGACAGGCACCGGTAAGACGGCGGCCTTTACGCTTCCGATGTTGTCGCGGCTGGAAAAAGGCCGCGCCCGGGCCCGCATGCCACGCACGCTGATCTTGGAGCCGACCCGCGAGCTCGCCGCGCAGGTCGAAGAAAGTTTCGTCCGCTACGGCGTCAACCACAAGCTCAATGTCGCGCTTTTGATCGGCGGCGTTTCCTTCGGCGATCAGGAAACCAAGATCATGCGGGGCGCCGACGTTCTGATCGCGACGCCTGGCCGCCTTTTGGATTTCTCCGAACGCGGAAAACTCCTTCTGACGGGAATCGAAATTCTCGTCATCGACGAAGCCGACCGGATGCTCGACATGGGCTTCATTCCGGACATCGAGCGGATCTGCAAGTTGGTGCCGTTCACACGCCAGACCCTGTTCTTTTCGGCGACCATGCCGCCCGAGATCACCCGGCTCACCGAGGCTTTTCTCCATAATCCGGTGCGCATCGAGGTGACCCGCGCCGCCTCCACATTAAGCACCACATCGCAGGGCCTCGTTGCTTCGGCAAGCGGCCCGGCCAAGCGCGAGACCTTGCGCCGCTTGATCCACGGCGCTGCCGATTTCAAGAACGCGATCATTTTTTGCAATCGCAAGCGGGATGTCGCGATCCTCCATAAATCCCTGCAAAAACACGGCTTAAACGCTGGCGTCTTGCACGGCGACATGGATCAGCGCGCCCGCATGGCCTCGCTCGATGCTTTCAAGAGCGGCGGCGTCGATCTCATCGTTTGCTCGGACGTCGCGGCGCGCGGCCTCGATATTCCGGACGTAAGCCATGTGTTCAATTTCGACGTTCCAACCCATGCCGAGGATTATGTCCATCGCATCGGCCGCACCGGACGCGCGGGCAAAACCGGCGTCGCGCTCTCGATTGTGACC
>JBOHJU010000214.1:0-5162 GCA_050728755.1 Methylocella sp. | reverse complement strand
CTCCGGCACCGTGCAATTTGGGCGCGACTACAAGAACAAGACGCGCATTTCGATCATCCCAAATGAAGAGGGCGCGGAGCCAATCGAATACTTAATCGCAAAAGGCAAACACATCCATCTCCAGGACGGCGACGTCGTCGAAAAGGGCGATTATATCGTCGATGGAAATCCGGCGCCGCATGACATTTTGGCGATCAAGGGCGTCGAGGAACTTGCCGCCTATCTTGTCAACGAGATTCAGGAGGTCTACCGGTTGCAGGGAGTCAACATCAACGACAAACATATCGAGGTGATCGTCCGGCAGATGCTGCAGAAGGTCGATATCGTCGAGCCCGGCGGCACCGGATTTTTGCCTGGCGAGCAGGTCGATCAGGTCGAACTCGACGAGGCCAACGCCGCGGCGATCAAGGCGGGGGAAAAGCCGGCCTCGGGAACTCCGGTTCTTCTAGGGATCACCAAGGCGTCGTTGCAGACGCGCTCATTCATTTCGGCCGCCTCGTTCCAGGAGACGACCCGGGTGCTGACCGAGGCCGCCGTCAACGGCAAGGCCGATACCTTGGAAGGTTTGAAGGAAAACGTCATCGTCGGCCGCCTCATTCCAGCCGGCACGGGCGCCGCGATGGCTAAACTCCGGCGTATCGCAAACATCCGGGATGAGATGATTATCGCTCAAAAAGCGGAAAGCGCGGCAGCATCGGGGGCAACTCCATTGCTGGCGCAGCCCGATGTGCCGGCCGGAAAATAAGCAGCCGGTAATGCGGCGCCTTTAGTTTCGGGGTCGCGGGTCTCGAGATTTTTTCGTCGCTACGAATATCCCGCGTTGGATACAATCCATGTTTTTGAGGAGCATGGAACGGAAGGGCTTTCGCGGCATAGGCCGTGATGCGCAAGAGGCGCTGCGCTAGTGCGCACTCCATGTTGTGTTGCGCGCGTGCAGGCCGCAGGCCGAAGCTCGATGGTTTTCGCCAGCAAGTGGTCAACCGTTGGATCTTCCGGCATCGCGATGAAGGCGCCCGTATGATAGACTCCAGATTTCCATGCGCAAGGGCAGCGGGAACAAGGCCTTTGCCTGTACGAATAGCATCGATCAACGCCATATAGGGAAGGCGCCAGCTTCATGGGCCGGCCGTTCGCGCCCGCAGCCTCCGGGCGGAAATGAAATGCTCGATACCTTCGTGATCGTATCGCGGCGAGCGCCAAATCGCTTCGCCGGTTCTCCCCGGCTAAGCCGTCGGCGATTGCCGCTTTCAAGGCGCGGCGTTAGGCCGTTCATTTCCCCGGAGCGACGATAATTTGACCTCCGGCGTCGCCGGTATTATCTCATGGCCATGCCTATCCGGACCATAATCACCCTCCCAGATCCGCGTTTGCGGCTTGTGGGGGCGCCGGTGACCGCGGTTGACGATAGCGTCCGCGCCCTCATGGATGATATGCTCGAGACCATGTATGCCGCGCCTGGCGTCGGCCTCGCCGCGATCCAGATCGCCGTGCAACAGCGGGTGATCGTTCTCGACGTGGCCAAACGCGTCGATGAAGCCGCCGCGCCAGAACCTCTTTGTCTCGCTAATCCGGAAATTCTCTGGACTTCGGAGGAGCTTTCGACCTGTCAGGAGGGCTGTTTGTCGATCCCGGACGTTTTCGAGGACGTCGAGCGGCCGGCCCGCGTGCGCGCCCGTTACCTCGGCCGCGATGGCCGCGCGCGAGAAATCGAGGCGGACAGCATTTTGGCGACTTGCCTCCAGCATGAGATCGACCATTTGAATGGCGTCTTGTTCATCGATCATATTTCCCGGTTAAAACGCGACCTCCTCATGCGGAAATTCAGAAAGAACACCAAGCACGGTGCCCCTGCGCGCAAGGATAGTGCAGGCAAGGATCGCGCGCCCGCCAGCACCGGAGCCTAACGATACTTTTGCATTGGCGGAAATCGACTAAATCTGCTGCGGCCCACGCAAATCACACGGTCACTTGGGCGCCGAGCTCAACGACGCGATCGGAGGGAATCGCGAAGAAGTCGGTTGCGTTCGCAGCTTGCCGCGACAGCGCGATGAATAGCCGGTCCTGCCACAAAGGCATGCCCGAATTGGGCGCGGGCTTGATCGTCCAGCGGCCGAGAAAGAACGATGTCGTCATGATGTCGAATTTCAGGCCGGCCTTCCGAAGCGAGGCGAGCGCCGCCGGAACGCGCGGACTTTCCATATAGCCGTAGTGCAGGATCACGCGGGTGAAATCATCGGAAAGCCTTTCGATTTGAAAGCGCTTGCCCGCGGGAACCCGGGGCGTATTCTCGGTCAGCACCGACAAAAGCCAAACGCGTTCGTGCAGGACCTTGTTGTGTTTGAGATTATGCATCAAGGCGGACGGCGCGATCTCGGGCGTACTCGCCAGGAAAACCGCGGTTCCGGCGACCCGATTTGGTTTCGATTTCTCCAACATCCGGATGAGATCGGGAACGGGAATCGAATCGCGGCGGAATTTGCGGGCGAGAAGGGCGGTGCCGCGAACCCAGGTCCACATCACGACCATCGCGCAGCCCGCGAATAGCAGGGGCACCCAGCCGCCATCGACGACCTTCGTGAGATTGGCGGCAAGAAAAGCAACATCGATCGCAAGGAATGGGGACACGAACAGCGCCGCGAGCCAGACCGGCCAATGCCAGCATCTCCACACGACCACGAACGCGAGCGCAGTGGTCACCACCATCGTGCCGCTCACCGCGATGCCGTAGGCGGAGCCCAGCGCAATCGAATTCTTGAACAAAAGCACCAGCAGGAGAACTCCGAGCAAGAGCAGGCGGTTGATGCGCGGAATGAAGATCTGGCCTTCCTGAGTGTCCGAGGTGTGCAAGATCAGCATCCGCGGCAACAGCCCGAGCTGGATCGCCTGGCGGACCAGGGAGAAGGCGCCGGTGATGACGGCCTGGCTCGCGATGACCGTCGCGATCGTGGCAAGGATGACTAGCGGCAATAGGGCCCACTGCGGCGCGAGCAGGAAAAACGGATTTTCCACCGCCTGCGGATCGGCGAGAACGAGCGCCCCTTGGCCGAGATAGTTCAAGGTCAGCGCCGGCAGCACGAAGACCATCCACGCCGTCTGAATGGGGGCGCGGCCAAAATGGCCCATGTCCGCGTAAAGCGCCTCCGCTCCAGTCACCGCAAGAAATACCGAACCCAGCACCACAAAACCGAGCATGCCGTGGCCGAACAGAAACCTCAAGCCGTGGATCGGATTGAAGGCCTGAAGGATGCGTGGCGCGTCGCCGATGTGCGCCGCGCCGAGAACGCCGATCGATAGGAAAAAAACCGCCATGACCGGGCCGAAGAAGGCCGCGACGCGCGCGGTCCCGCGCCTTTGCGCCCAGAAGATCGAAATCAGAATGACAACAGTGAGCGGCAGGATATAGGCCGAAAAAACCGGCGTGACGAGTTCGAGGCCTTCAAGGGCGGAAAGAACCGAGATCGCCGGCGTGATGACCGCGTCGCCCGAAAACAACGCCGCCCCCGCGACGCCAAGGAAAAAAACCAGCGCCACGCCCTGGCCCACCGCCGACCGGGCGAGCGCCAGCAGTGATAAAATGCCGCCTTCCCCCTTGTTGTCGGCGTACATGAGAAACAGCACGTATTTCGCGGTTACCGTGAAAAACAAGGCCCAGAGGAGCAGGGACACGGTTCCAATGACCCCCGTATCGGTCACCCCGGCGGCTTGGATATGATGAAGCGATTCCCGCAACGCATAGAGCGGGCTCGTTCCGATGTCGCCATAGACGACGCCAAGCGACCCGAGCGCCATCGCGGCAAACGCCGATTTGCGCGGGACCGCGGAATCGCGGGCCTCGCACCGCGCGGCCGGCGGGTTTGGCTCCTGCGCGATGTGTTGGCCCATTCGAATGCCTTTCGGGGCCGCCGCCATGCGCCGGCACAATTGGCGGAACCCGGTTGTTGCAACGCAATATAGTCTCTTCCCCGCCAGGAGTGAAGGGGGGATGCCCGAAGATCCGGCGCACGCGCCAGGATCCGCTATGATTCGCGCCGGGATAAGCCTCTTCGAGCTGGGGCCGCGCCTTGCGATCCATGAGCGTCACGCAACATGAACCGCGGAGATGCCGCCCGGTCTTGTTAGAGGCCCATGCGGAACCTGCAGATAACGCTTCAGATCGGCAATGGCCATGGGGGACGTGGGATTTTTACCGCGTATCCGGCGCGCGACGATGCGCGAAGCTTGCGGCGTTTGGATCGGATCGCGGGGCGGCGCGCGAGCAAAAGGGCAATCCCTCGCCTCCTCTTTGCTCCCTCAGGGCCTTCCGGCGAACGCGCAAAAAAATTCCAACCGGGGAGGCTCTATGCCACGGCGTATTTGCCGCGGCCTTTGGCGGCCAAAATCGCAACCCCGATTCAGCCGGCGCCAGCGCGTTCTTGCGTTGCGGCTCGCGGCCGGAGGCAGGTCCCTCAATCCAGCGCTAGCGCAACGTCTCGGGCGGGCCGGGGTTGCAGCTTGGGACTCCTGAAAATTCGTTAGTTTTAGAATCGCCAGTCCTAAACAAACCTCATTGACCGTCCGGTGCGCTTCGGCTATGGAAAACAAGTTCGCCGTCGGCAGGGGCTCGTTTCGTGAAAATCATTCTTATCGTAGCGCGCGCGCCGGAGGCGGGACGGAGGTAGGCTCCGCTCTCCCGCGGCTGGCGCATATCCGGGGCCCTGATGGGCCTTTTTTATTGCCCAAAATCAAGAAATCGCAAACAATCTCTTCGAAAGGCATCCCTTGGAGCAAGATATGACCAATTTGATGACCGGAGCGGAAATGGTCGTCCGGGCGCTGCGGGATCAGGGAGTGGAAACCATTTTCGGCTACCCGGGCGGCGCGGTTCTGCCGATCTACGACGCCCTGTTTCAGCAAGATTTCATCAAGCATGTGCTGGTCCGCCATGAACAGGGGGCGGCGCATGCCGCCGAGGGCTTTGCCCGATCGAGTGGCAAGGCCGGCGTGCTTTTGGTGACCTCGGGTCCTGGCGCCACTAATGCGGTGACCGGCTTGACCGATGCCCTCATGGATTCGATCCCGGTGGTCTGCATCACCGGCCAGGTGCCAACCCATCTCATCGGCTCCGACGCCTTCCAGGAATGCGATACGGTCGGCATTACAAGGCATTGCACTAAGCATAATTA